>JAUNWT010000034.1 GCA_030540195.1 Bacillota bacterium
AACTAAATGAAATATTTCAGTTTAACTGGTACTTTTTCTTGACGTAGTACCAATTTTAACAAATAAGAAATGAGAGATAAATATAAAAAGTGTGACATATATCACAAAAAAAGATATTTCAATTTTTTTCTTGAAATACCTTTTCTAGTGCTTGAATAATCACTCCATGATCTTCCTGTGGTCTCAATCCCGTAAAAGTAATGGATCCAACAAATTCATCCTTTTCATAAAGTGGAAAACTCCCTCCACAAATACCGTAACTTTCATCATTGAGCATATAATCATAAAGATGTGATTGTATATTATCTAAAAAAATATAATACGAAGAATGTTTTGTTTCATGACAAACTTTTTCTTTACGATTTAACCATGACGTATTTTCTAACTCACTATATTCTCCAATAATTTTATCTTTATAAATAATTCTTGATGCAAAGGGTCTATCATACGTTTTAGCAACTTCAATAATCTGTTGGATGATTTGACGGGCGGTATTTTGATCAAATGTTTTAAAGCGATATTCTTCTTGTTTTAATATATCATTTTTATCCGGATGATTTCCTTTATTTACAAAATAGTGATAGTAATCTTTCATAGTTCTTTCCTTCCTTTGATTTCTATTTTAAAAGGAATCATAAAAAAGACAATTTCAATTACTTATCAAATCCATAAGTAAAACAAATAAAAAAGAATATGATCAGCATCATATCCTTAATATTTCCCAAAAATTTCCTAAACTATTTATGGAGGTATTCTGGACTAGGAATCTTTGGAAAATCTATTATTAATTATTTATTTCTAATAAATCCTTGAAAGTATTTAAATGATAGTCTGCATAAGGACTTCCATAAGCACTGGAAATAGCTGCAACGTGCATTGAAGCACTCTTCGCTGCGATACATCCTGCAAGAGCATCTTCCACAACTAAACAGTCCTTATAATTTTTTCCTAATAAATCAGCGGCTTTCATAAATACTTCTGGATGCGGTTTAGAGTATTGTATCATTGTTCCATCACAAACAACATCAAAATAGTTTTCTAAACCCAGTTGTTTTAAAATAAGTTTCGTATTTTTACTTGATGAACCGATTGCTAATTTATATCCTTTATTTCTTAATTGATCAAGTGTTTCTTTAACTTCAACAGAAAGATCACTAGGTGTCATTTGTTTAAGATATTGTTGATATAAAGTATTCTTTTTATTCGAAAATTCTTCTTTTTCTACTTGAGAATAAGTTTGACTGCTTTTTTCTAAAATAATATCTAAGCTTTCCATACGTGAAACTCCTCTTAATTTTTCATTATCTTTTTCGTCAAATGAAATATGAAGTTCATCACTAAGTTTCTTCCAAGCCAAGTAATGATAATGATCTGTTGAACAAATCACACCATCTAAATCAAATATAATTGTATCTATCATCTTTTTGTATCCCACTTTCCACAAAATGCATCGACTGGACTTACGCCTACAAATTCTTCTTTACCTATCAATTTATTAACTAATGATTGAATAATGACATCATTATGACTATAACCATTGATATATGTTTTAATCATTGGAACATCTAATAAATGATATGGATTAGCTAGCGAAATAAAAATCGTTGGTATATCTTGTACAAACCAAGGAGCATTGGCAGCCATTAATTTAATCCACTCAACACGTCTTACCGTATAATTACTTGCTGTATCAAAATCAGCAACATAAATAACTAAATCATATTTATCTTTTAAATATGAAACACCTGTTTCAAAAATTTCATGGAAATCAAGTTGATTTTCATCATAAACATCTACATTAAATCCTAGATCTTTTAAATAATCTTCTATTTTCTTTTGACTTCCCGATTCTTTAAAACCACCCTTTGAGGTATCTGTTAAATGATACAAGCGAATATTTTTATATTTTTGCGGTGTTATCGGTAAAATATCTTGCTTATTTTTAACTAAAGTAATTGCTTTGCTTGCACATTGATAAGCAAGTTCTTGATGTTCTTTACAACCAACTACATCAATCTCATTTAATGGTTTCTTATTTTCAAATACGCCATTTGCCATCTTTGTTGCAAGAATTCTAAGAACTGCTTCATTTAATCTTTCTAATGACAATAATCCACTTTCTAAACCTTGTTTCATAAATGTGTAGTCTTCATCAATATCTTTATTAAAAAGAATCATGTCACATCCATTTTCAATACTTAAAGGAATTGCTTGGTTTCGGGGTAAAGCAACATTATACCCTATCATCGCTGTTGCATCCGTTACAACCAATCCATTAAAAGAGAGTTTTTCTCTTAATAGATTCGTTAAAACTTCTTTTGATAAACTAGCTGGTAAAATATCTTCATCCTTAATTGTCGGATTAAAATATTTAACATAATGAGGTAATAACATATGACCGACCATAATAGTTTCTACCCCCTCATCAATAAACGATGAATAAATATTTCCATAGCTTCCATCCCATTGCTTTACCGTTAAATCATTGACGCTACTTACTAAATGTTGGTCACGCATATCAACACCATCTCCTGGAAAGTGTTTAATGCAAGGAATAACATTGTATTCTCTTAATGCATTAATTTGTTGTTTAGCATAAGCAATTACTTTTTCTTTATCAGAACCATAAGTTCTAATATTTGTAATTGGATTTAAATAGTTAAAGTCAATATCTACAATTGGCGCAAACGACCAATTACATAAAACTGCATTTGCTTCCTTTCCAGCAATCATTCCTAAATGATATGCTTGTTTTAAATCATTCGTCGCAGCAACACCCATTTGTCTAGAAAAATAAGTACCATCTATGCAAATACCATTTCCACCACTTTCCAAATTAGCTGCTAACATTAAAGGTATTTTACTATAGTTTTGAATGGTTTCATGAATCTGTTTAATTTTTGTTGATTCAAGAGGTCGATACATCATCGCTCCTGGTTTATATTTTTCAATAAATTCTACAATTTCTTTATCTTCGAAAGATGATCCAATAGGACAAAATACTTGTCCTATTTTTTCATCAAGTGTCATAGAATCTAAAATACTTTGAACTTTTCTAATTTGTTGATCATTAAGATAAAAAGGTTTACTTTTTAAATCTATCATAATTTTTCACCATTACTTTCAATAACCTTTTGATACCAATAAAATGAATCCTTTTTAATACGTTTACAATCCATTACATCTTCATCCGTTCTATTGACATACACTAAACCATACCTTTTAGAAAATCCTTGATGTGAACTTACCACATCAATAAATGACCATGGACAATATCCAAAAATTGGATATCCTTCTTCTTTCGCAATTAATACTTCTTTAATATGAGATTTTAAATAGTCAATTCGATAATCATCATGTATTTGATTATTTTCTAACACATCACTATATGCCATTCCATTTTCTGTAATAATTATTGGTAAAGAATATCGGTTATAAATTTTATAAATAATACTTCTTATTCCTAGTGGATCAATACCATTTGCCATCCATTTTGTTTTCTTTAAATGTTCATTTGGACATACTTCAAACATAGGGCTTCTAAAAAATGGTGGTAATTGATAATTGACAGTTGCTGTTTTATTTTCCTTTACACATATAGATGAATAATAATTGATTCCTATAAAATCCGGTTGAGAAGCATGTAAAATTTCATCATCACCATCTTCTTTAACAGGAGAGCAATTCATTTTTTCTAAAATATTTTTAATTCTAAATGAGTATTCTCCTTTTACAGACATGTCTAAAAGCATATACATCATAAGTTCTTCCGCATCCATTGCCGCTAAAACATCTTCTGGCGAAGAACTATATGGATATACATTTTGTACAGCATTAACAACACCAATCTTCGCTTTTGGATCAATTTCTTTTAATAATTTCATAGCCTTTTTTTCCGCTAAAGAAGCATGATAAGACATTTGATACATATTTTTTGTTTGTAATATTTTATCACTTTCATGATTACCATTTAAATCACTTGCCGCCATAGCAATAAGTTGTTCATTAATCGTTACCCAATAATTAACAATACCTTTCCATTTTTTAAAGCATACTCTTGCATATTCAACAAAAGCATCAATGCATCTTCTATCTTTCCAACCACCAAATTCGTTTACTAATGCTTGTGGCATTTCAAAATGATAGAGAGTTGGAATAGGTTCTATATGATTTTCTAAACATAAATGAATGATTTGATCATAAAAATCCAATCCTTTTTGATTAACATGATGCCCATCTGGCATAATTCTTGCCCAACAGAATGAAAAACGATAAGCTTTTAAACCTAATTCTTTCATCAAAAGAATATCTTCTTTAAAATGATGATAATGATCACTTGCTACTTTGCAATCTGCAATACCCTCTTTTACATGTCGAACGTCTGTTGTTGATAATCCTTTTCCATCTAAGTTATAGCCACCTTCTACTTGGAATCCACTTGTAGAAGCACCCCATAAAAAATTATTCACCTTGTTCACCTGTTTCCTTTGCTAATGCTTGATTATCAATTGTTTTAAAGAATGGATAATAAATAATAATTGAAATAACAACAGCTACTAATTGATAAATCCCCCAAGATAAACTTCCTTGCATGATTCCAGAAATAAGTGGTGGCATTGATCCTAACCCTAAAATTCCTATTGGTGCTGTTACAATTCCAAATTGAATTAAAGCATATCCTAAGCAAACTAAAACAATAGGACAAATAATAAATGGGATAAGCATAATTGGATTTAAAATAACTGGTAAACCAAAGATAACTGGTTCATTAACACTAAAGATACCACAAGGCAACGTTAATTTACCAAATGATTTGTATTGATTACTTTTTGCTTTAAAGAACATTAAAATAACGAGTCCAATTGTTGCTCCTGATCCACCTAAATTAGCTAAATCCCATAATCCAATATTTAAAACATGTGGAATTGTTTTTCCTGCGGCCATTGCTGCTGTATTATCACCAATATAGCTTAACCAAATTGGGAATAAAATTGGTAATACTGTCATTGAACCGTGAATTCCAAAAAACCATAATAATTGTGCGATTAAAATAATAATGATAAATGCAGGTAAGTTGCCAGTTAATGATTGTAATGGTGTTTGAATAATTGTATAGATACAGTCTGTTGCATTTCCATAAGGTGTCACCGCAAATAAAGCTCTAAAAATTAAGAAAACAATCGTAATAATAACTCCTGCTAATAACGATGATAAAGATTCGCTTACCATTTCAGGTACAGAATCTGGTAATTTAATAACAATATTTTTTTCAGTAATCAACGCTAATAATCTAGATACAATAAGTCCTGCAAGTAATGCCACAAAAACACCTTTTGTTCCTAAATATGAAATATTGAAAAAACTAATTCCAGAGTCAGCTAATGTTGTTGTATCTAAAGGTACAAGTAACATGTATGCAAATAAAGATAAAAATCCTGAAGTTAATGTATATTTTTTATTTTCAAAAACAGTTGCACCTCTATATCCAACAGCAAACGCCATATAAACAGCTAATAAATTTGTTGTTACATTTTGCACTCCTGTAAATAATTGATCTAATCCTGTTGAAGCTAATAAATCTGTATAAGGTTGCCATGATATATTTGTTAAAATTGTAAAAACGGCACCTACCATAATAATTCCTAATGTAGACATACATCCACCACTAATCGCACTCAAATATTTATTTTGAGATAGCTTATTAGCTACTGGAACAAGTGTCTTTTCAATAATTGATATTAATTTTTCCATTTTCCTTCTCCTTGTATGTATATGACATTGGCCTTTGTCTATCGTTAGTATAACAAGAATATGTCAAAAATAAGTCATCAAAAAACAGTGCGATTTTCAAAAATACACACTGTTTTTCAGATATTGAAAATAAGAATTAATATGTAAAATAAATACAATAATACATGATAATAATTTCTAAACTATATAATAATGACATCCTAGATTCCGTATTTGTATTATCCTGACTACATAAAATAACTTCTTTATCAATAAATTCATTAATCATCTTATTATGGTTATTCATCGTTAAAACAATAAGTTTAATATTTTTTTCAAGAAGTATTTGAACAACTTCACTATGTCTATAAAAATAACCTCCCTCTACACTTAAAATAATCACAACACTATTTTCTTTAAGATTATGCGCCGCTTCTAATTGTTCATCATTGGAAATTGCTACCGTAATATATTTATTCATCAAAGCAAATCTATTTTGTATATGTTGTGCTAATAATGTTGAAAACTCTAAACCTAAAACTAAAACATCTGTACTGTCATAAATATGTTTACAAACACGATCTAACTGTTCAAAATCAAGATGATCATATGTAAATTGAATATTATCAATAACATGTTTTGTATAATTTTGAAAAATCTCTTTAACATCTTTTTTATCGGCTTTTATAATTTGAGGAGAATAATCTGTTTTAGATATATCAAGTGTATTTAAACAAGCATTTTTAAATTCTTGAAAAGAATGAAATCCTATCAATTTAACAAAACGCGAAATTGATGCTGGTGATACAAAACATAATTCTGATAACTCATTAATTGTTTTTTCTGGTATAACACTATAATGAGTAAGTAATGCGAGTGCTATATCATAATTTGTGTCTTTTTTATATTGTCCATTTACATATCTTAGCAATGTTGATAATACTGAATCTGTATTCATAACTTTCCTCCATCTAACATATGTATTTTAACACAATTTCTATTAATTATAAATTTTCAGCTAATAATTCTACTATATGAATGGGTTGAATCCCACCCATTTTATGTCCTCTTTCACAGCCATTACAATAAACTAAAACATCACTTGTATAACGTTTTGCCCATTCTTTCATCTTTTTTTCTTGTAATTTGGGTGGTAGAGGTTGAAAATAGTTTTCTTTTAATCCTTGCATTGTTTTGGGTGCTATTTCTTTACAAATAGCTGCTGGTTCATTATAGATCCAGACACCATCAAAGTTTGTTTTTTCATAAGCATCATCTAATTCAATGATCGTGTAATTCATCTTTAAAAGGCATTTTCGAATCGTTTCTTGAAAAGTTCTATTTTCTTTTGTTCTCAAACAATCTTGAATAGCAATCACTTCTCCTTGATGATTCGCCCAGGGAAAATGCGTATCTTGTAAAATATATTCATACGTACTTAAACATGTTACTTGGGGATATTTTTCTTGTATTAAAAGTTGACATAGAGTGCAGTTTTGAACAAGAATATCATTTTCTTTTAAAAAGTCTTCTTTATTACGACAACACCAATCAATAATAGCTCCTTGACTTTTCATATACTTTGTTAGTTTTTCAATGGCTTGGGGATGATTTTTTCGAACATCACATCCCGGTAAATAATGTAACATCTTCTGTTTCTCCATTTGTTTCAATAATTTTTTTATAAACTTCAAAAGATTTCTTCTTATATCTTTTTCCTGTTCCTTGTCCTTGATCATCTAAATCAACATAAACAAAACCATATCTTTTTTTCATTTCTCCCGTACCTGCAGAAATAATATCAATAGGTCCCCACCAAGCATAACCAAAGCAATCAACATAATCTTCTTCAATTGCGGCTTTGATTGCCTGAACATGTTGCTTTAAATAATCAATACGATAATCATCTTCTACGGTTTGATTTCTAAATTCATCAATGGCACCCATACCATTTTCTGAAATAAAAAGAGGAATTTGATAACGATCATATATGAGATTCAAAGAAATGCGTAAACCTAATGGATCAATTTGCCAACCCCAATCGGTTGCCTTTAAGTAAGGATTACGACCACCATCTAATAAGTTTCCATCTGCACTTTTTAAAACTCCTTGTCCTTCAACTAAAGAAGAATAATAACTAAAACTGTAAAAATCAATTGTTCCTTGTTTTAGTATCTTTAAATCTCCTTCTTCTATTTGAAAATGTGCTTTCATTTTCTTTTGATAAGCGAGACATGTATTGGTATATTTTCCACGAATTTGAACATCAGAAAAATAATAAATAGGTAAAAGTTTATTATGTAACATCATTTGATCAATCGGATCACAGGTATTGGCATAACAACAATTATACAAGATCATATTACCAAATTTGAAATCAGGATTGATTTTTCTTCCTTCAATAACAGTCTTCGCACTGGCAACAAGTTGATAATGTGCCATTTGAAACATTAAATCAACTTGATTTTCATCATCTTGATAAATAACACCCGTTTGATGCCATGGTGTTTTTGCGATAAATAAAGAATTAATTTCATTAAAAACAATCCAATATTTGACTTTTTCTTTATATCTTTCCATCACAACCTTCGCATATCTCACCGCTAAATCAATGAGCTTACGACTACGCCACCCACCATATTTTTTTACTAAGGCAAGGGGCATTTCAAAATGATGTAGCGTTACTATAGGAATAATATGATACTTTGCTAGTTCGTCAAAAACGTGATCATAAAATTCAAGTCCTTTTTCATTTGGAGTTTCATCATCCCCATTTGGAAAAATACGTGACCAACAAATAGACATACGATAACACTTAAATCCCATCTCTGCCATTAAAGCAATATCTTCTTTATAATGATGATAAAAATCCGTTGCATGATGACTTGGATAATAAGCTCCTTCTTGAATATTTTCATGAATAACTCTAGCATGACCATGACATGCCCCGAGTTCAACATCATTGATGCTTAAACCTCGTCCATCTTCAAGATAGCCTCCTTCATATTGATTGGCGGCACTTGCACCACCCCATAAAAAATTATCTCTCATAAAAAAGTCCTCCTCTTTTTCTTTATCTTATAAATTCCTTATACCTTTTAAAAGAGACTTTGTTTATTATGGTTTCAAGTTTCGCTTTTCTTTTGAAAAGAATAAAAAAAGCGAAATCATGATTCGCTTTCTTTCATAATCTCTAAAGAAGCAACACGGGTTGTTTCACTTTCTTTTGATATATGTATTCTTTTATTTAAATTTGTTTCATAATCACGCTCAAAATAACAAGCATATAAAATATCTAAAATAAGTTTTATGCTGTTTTCATTAACAAATCCCCCTATTTTAGAATAAAGTTTCTCTCTTGTAGAAATATTTAAAACAATATCTCCATATTTCTTTAACTCATTATCACCTAAAGAAGTAATAACTATAATAGGAACCCCTTTTCTTTTAGCAAGACGAGCAAGTTGAATCATTTGATCAATTTGTCCTGAATAAGAAATCATTAACAAACAATCCTCTTTTTGAATAAGATTACTCATAAAGAGTTCTTCTCCCTCTACTGAACAAATATTTACAAGCTTCCCTATACGGTTCATATTTAATTGAAAAGTCTGTCCTAAAAGAAGAGAATAAGAAATGGCTGATAAATGAATGACTCTGGACTTTTGTAAAAGAGAAACTGCTTTTTGCAGGTTATCATGTTTGATTAACGATAAAGTATCTTCTGCACTTTCTTTTGTAAGAATTGTCATTTTAGAAGCTATTGTTTGAATGGTATCATTTTTAGTAAACGGAAAATTAGGATCAATATTTTTAAAATGCGTTAGAATATATTTTTGTTCATCTAAAAAATCTTTTTTAAAAGCTTCATAACCTTCATATCCTAATTTCTTTGCCAAACGAATAATGGTTGCTGGAGATGTATACGTTTCACGAGCAAGTTCGTAAATAGTCAAGTTTTCTATTTCCAATTTCTTATCTAATAAATAACGTGCAACCTCACTTTGTGAAGATGATAAATGCATCGTTTCTAACTTTTGAACAATAAACATACTTCTAACCTCTTTTCTTTAATTGATTTCCTATTTTTAAATAAATGATCTCACCTAAAATGCCTATTCCAATACCTGAGAGTATACCAAAAAGCATCAAATAAGGTAAATAATACATAAATACTGTTGAACTAAAAAAAAGCATTGCCACCAGTAACTGTCCTATATTATGAAAAACACCACCCATAATAGAAACAATGATATTAGAAAATAAATTTGTTTTTAAAATTAAATACATGATCATTAAAGAAAGCATACCTCCCGACAAACTATATAAAAACATATAGAAATTCGTAAAAGTCATAGCAACAATCAAAATTCTTAAAAGCATTACCATCAACGCTTCTTTTAATCCAAAACAAAGAAGTAATGTCAAGGTAACGACGTTTGCAAGTCCTAATTTAGCTCCTGGAACACCTAAATAAAGAGGTATTAATGATTCAATATAACTTAAAACAATCGCTATCGCACAAAATAAAGCTAAATAGCATAATTTTTTAATAGACCTTTCCATCTTCTTTTCCTTCATTTCCTTCAATAACTTCTACAACTAAATGATGAGGCAAACAAACAATCGTTGCCCCTTTTTTATTTATTTTTCCTTGTTTAATACATAGATGATCTGGACAGGTAGCTTTTATCATAAAAGCCGCATGATCTTTGATTTGTATTTTATTTTCATCATCTATATTAATTATTTGATTTTCATCTAAAGAATAATAACCTTCAATTTGATCATTTCTTTTTATAATAATTTTTGCTCCTTGCTGTTGAGGTTTAAAAAGAAAAAATCCCCCTATTAAAACAACAAGAACACCAAGAATAATCAAATCATTTCTTAACGTTTTATTTTTCATCTTCTTACTCCATGCTATAATATAAAAAAGGAGGTTGCCTATGAAAAAAATAATACTCTCTTTCCTTATTTTTTCATTCATCCTTTGTGGTTGTAAAAATTCAACTCCCATTTCTAATAAAGAGTTTTGTTTAGATACCATTGTTCAAATCACACTTTATGATTCATCATCTAAAAATATTTTAAATAACTGTTTTGATTTATGCAAGAAATACGAACGTATCTTTTCTGCCAATAATAGAAAAAGTGAGTTGTATAAAATAAATCATTCTTCAAATAAACAAGAGCCTCAAGAATTATCAGATGATCTCTATAAAGTTATTAAACAAGGTCTTTATTATAGTGAACTATCAAAAGGAAACTTTGATATTACCATTGGTTCGATTTCTTCTTTATGGGATTTTAAAAAGCATACACTTCCTGATGATAGCTTGATTCAAAAACATCTTTTAAATGTTTCTTATAAAAATATTATTTTAGAAAATCATAAAATACGTTTTTTAAATACAGAAACAATGATTGATTTAGGAGCAATTGCGAAAGGATATATCGCTGATCAAATTAAAAACTATTTACTTAAAAAAAACGTTCATAGTGCCCTTATTAATTTAGGTGGTAATATTTTATGTATTGGCAAAAAACAAGAGAATCCTTTTATTATTGGTGTTACTAACCCACAACAAACATCTGATTCATTATTAAGTTTAAAAATCAATGATTTATCTGTTGTTACAAGTGGTACTTATCAAAGATTTTTTGAAATTGATTCTAAACGTTATCATCATATTTTAAATCCAAAAACGGGTTATAGTTATGATAATGGTTTAAGCTCTGTAACAATTATTTCTAAAAAATCAATTCAAGGCGATGCTTTGAGTACAGTTTGTTTTGCTTTAGGAAAAGAAAAAGGACTTGAACTACTTAACTCACTTGAAGGTGTTTCTGGTTGTTTTATTGATGAAAACAATCAAGTAAGTTACAGTAAATCCTTTAAACAGTATTTAAATAAGGACTGATGTCCTTTTTCTTTTTATTCAATAATCTTTCTTGGACATTTTTCTTTACATTTACCACAATGAATACATTTAGAATAATCAATATGCGCTAAAAAGTTTTCAACTGTAATTGCCCCTGTTGGACAGACTTTTTGACACATCATACATCCTAGACATCCTGCCTTGCAATTTTTATTAACCACCGGTCCTTTATCATGGCTATTACATCTTACATGACATAAAGATTCGTAAGGAACCATTTCAATAAGATGTTGTGGGCAGGCATCCATACATTTTTGACAAGATTTACATTTTTCTTTATCAACTTGTGCAACACCATCAATGACATGAATGGCATCGAAAGCGCATGCCTTTACACAACTGCCATAACCCATACACCCAAAGCGACACTTTTTATCACCACTACCGGGAACAACAGCTGCACTCAAGCAATCATGAATACCATCATATTGATATTGTCTTTGTATTTTATCACACGTTCCCTTACATTTAACATAGGCTACTAAATGTGTATTTTCTTCTACTTCTAAATGGAGGATTTCCCCTATTTTTTTAGCAACTTCATTACCACCTACAGGACATTGATTGATTGGTGCTTCTTTTTTAGCAATCGCACAAGCAAGTCCATCACATCCTGGATAGCCACATGCCCCACAGTTATTACCTGGCAAAACCGCTCTTATTTTTTCTTCATTTTCATCAACTTGAACATGGAATTTTTCACTTGCTAAAGATAGAAAAACACCCACAATAAAACCAATACTTCCAACAACAAGTATAGCAATTAATACAGTATTCATAAAAATTCCTCCTTAGATAAGCCCCGAAAAGCCAATAAAAGCAATCGCCATTAAGCCAGCGGTAATTAAAACAATAGGCGATCCTTGCATGACATGAGGAATATCATTATCAGCAATTCTTTCTCTAATCCCTGCAAGTATGGTAATAGAAATGGTAAATCCTAATGCTGTTCCAAAGCCAGCAACAACACTTGTAATAAAATCATAATTATTTTGAACATTGGTAAGCGCCACCCCTAAAACTGCACAGTTAGTCGTAATCAATGGTAAATAAACCCCCAATGAACTATAAAGAGGCTTCGAATATTTTTTTAAAAAGAGTTCTACCAGTTGCACTAATGCCGCAATAATCAATATAAAAGCTACAGTTTCTAAATATTCAACATGGAATAAAACAAGTAGACGATATAATAAATTTGTGACAGCTGAAGCAATCGTAATAACAAAGATGACGGCACCACCCATTGAAAGTGCTGTTTTTGTTTGTTTTGAAACTCCTAAAAACGGACATAACCCTAAAAATTGAGATAAGACAACATTATTGACTAAAGAAACACTAATGAGTGTTAAAATAAGTGTTTTCATTTTTTAAGTTCCTCCTTTAATAAGGCTTTGTTTATTTGACATTGATGACCATAACATTCAATACAATTTCCTCCACATTTAAGGGAAGATTCCTTTGTATTTGTCGCACTTGGCAATTTCAATTTATTTTGAATTGCAGTTAAACCCGCTAAAACGAAGAAAGCACCTGGCGCCATAACAAAAATTGTTATGGGTTCAAAGGAAAATGGTAAAGACATTGAAAACGCTGTTCCTGATCCTAAAATTTCTCTTACTAAGCCAATACATGTAAGAGCTAAAGTAAAACCCAAACCTATTCCTAAACCATCAAACATTGATAATACTGGTGGATTTTTAGAAGCGAAAGCTTCAGCTCTTCCTAAAATAATACAGTTAACAACAATTAAAGGAATATAAATTCCTAGAGTATCATATAAAGAAGGAATATATCCTTGAAGCAATAGTTGTACAACCGTTACAAGAGAGGCAACGATGACAATATAGCCCGGAATACGCATACGACTTGGAATGATATTTCTTAAAAGTGAAATTATAAAATTAGACATAATCAAGACGGTCATTGTTGTAAGTCCCATCCCCATTCCATTGATTGCTGAAGTTGTTACTGCAAGTGTCGGACACATTCCAAGCATTAACACAAAGGTTGGATTTTCTTTAATAATCCCATTATATAATGTCTTTAAATACTTCTTCATGTTCTCATCTTCCTTTCAAGAGATCATAAAAGTCAAGCGCTCCATTAATACCACCTGTCATTGCTTTAGAAGTAATTGTAGCACCTGATAAAGAATCAATTTCTTCATCACTTTGTTTTCCAGTTTTTACAACTTCAAAATGATCGACTTGTTTTCCTTTATATTGATCTCTAAATTCTTTATTTTTAGCGTTCATACCAAGTCCAACAGTTTCATCAATTGATAAAATCTCAACACCTGTAATTTCTTTTTGTTGATTGATACCAACAATAAGTTCAATATCTCCACCAAAGCCATCATGGTCGATAACTTGAATAACTTCGCCTATATTTTTTTTATTTTGATACGCTTTTAATGCTTGAACAATTTCTACATTGTTTTCATTATTTCTTAATTGTTTTGATAATTTTTTTATTTTTTGATCTTCATATTTTTTAAAGCTTGTAGCTTTTTTCATAACAAGTTTATAAGCTTCTTGTTGGGTTTGCTTAGCTTGTTTTTCAATAGGCTTTTTTGTTATTTGATAAACATACCCCATCAAGCCTCCACAAATAATTGTTATTAAACAAAGAATAAAAACATCTTTTATAATTTTTTTAAGGTTCATTAGAAAACACCACCTTTTAAAGTGATTTTATCAATTAATGGAACAAGTAAATTAGAAATAATAATTGCATAGGAAACCCCTTCACTACTTGTTCCGAAGAAACGAAAAAGTCCTGTTAAAATTCCTAAAATAATTCCATAAACGATTTGTCCCTTTCGATCCATAGGACTTGTGACATAATCCGTTGCCATAAAAAAGGCTCCAAAAATAAGTCCTCCTCCACAAAGCTCACAAGCTAGATAATAAAAGTCAAATGAACAAGGTGAAAAAAGTATGGTAAAAATTGAAAAAGTAATTAAATAAGTTAAAGGAATTGTTAACTTGATAATTCCTTTTATAAGCAAATAACCAGCACCAACAAGTAAAGCTAAAGCCGATGTTTCTCCAATGGTTCCTGCTGTTGTTCCTAAAAACATCTTTAACAGTTCATAGCTTTGTCCGTTTTTTAAAATAACTAAAGGTGTCGGTGAAGTTAGACCATCAAAAATAAAATTTGTCATTCTTCCTGTAAAAGAAATAAGTAAAAAACAACGTGCAGCTAAAGCTGGATTCATAAAGTTTTGTCCAAGTCCACCATAAAGCTGTTTAACAACAATGATTGCAAAAACACCACCAATCACTGGAATCCATAAAGGAACAGTTGCGGGTAAGTTTAAAGCCAAAATAAGGCCTGTAACAACTGCTGATAAGTCTTTGATTGTTATGGTTTTTTTCATGAAATATTCATAAATATATTCCGCTAAAACACAAGTAATGACTGTTGTTATAATAATCAAGAAAGCATTGATTTTAAATTGATAGATGCCAAAAAAAGTAGCTGGTAATAAGGCAATAATAACATCAAGCATAATAGATGATGTTGTGACTTTATCTTTAATGTGTGGTGATGAAGATACATGTAATAATTGATTCATAAAGATACCTACTTTCTTTTATTAATTGAAACTAAATATTTCATTTTCTTAAATGCTTGTGTCATATTGCGTTTAGCTGGACAAGCGTAACTGCAACAGCCACATTCAATACAATCCATTCCTTGATTTTCAATAAAGGCTTCTGTATCATTTTTCAATGCAATTTGATAAAGCATTTGTGGTTTAAGCAAACTTGGACAAACATCTAAACATCTACCACAACGAATACAAGCAGAAGGCTCATAAAGTGAAACTTCATCTTGACTCATGGCAAGAATAGAACTTGATGTTTTTGTAACTGGGATATCAAGACTCATGAGAGCACTTCCCATCATAGGCCCGCCACAAATGAGTTTTTGGATTTCACCTTTAAAACCACCAAGTTGATCTACAATGAACTGGAAACTTGTTCCTAGTGGTACTTCTACATTACAAGGTTTTATCCCTTCTCCTGAAATTGTCATTACTTTAGAAAGAAGTGGTTGGTTATAACGAACAGCTTGATTAACAGCAATTGTTGTCGCCACATTGTCTACAATACATCCCACATCAATAGGAAGCATTTTTGAATTAAGCATTTTTCCTGTAAGAACTTTAATCAACATTCTTTCTCCTCCTTGAGGATATTTTGTTTTCAAAGCTTTTACTTCGATTTTGTCTTCATCTTTACATTTTTCTTCAAGTAAAGAAATCGCTTCTTTTTTATTATCTTCAATTGCGATATAACAAATTGCCTTAGGAAACATGTCTAAAATCACATGAATTCCATCAATAAGTTCATCTGTTTTTTCTAACATCAAACGATAGTCACTGGTAAGATAAGGTTCGCATTCTGCCCCATTAACAATAAAGTAATGGACCTTATTGATATCCTTCACCGATAATTTAACATGCGTTGGAAAGCCTGCTCCACCCAATCCGACAATTCCAGCTTCTTTAATTTTTTCTATTTTATCTTCATAACTTAATGATTCATAATGACTTTCTTCTTTTTCAACTGTTTGATACAAACCATCGTTATTTATAACGATTGCTTGTTGCATCTTACCAGAAACATCCATTCTTTCTTCTATTGCTTTTACTGTTCCTGATACAGATGAAATAATCGGACTTGACACAAAACCCTCTTCACAAGCAATTTTTTGTCCTATTTTGACTTCATCTTTTATTTTGACAAGTGGTTTACAAGGTGCTCCAATATGTTGTTTTAATAGAAAAACAACTTCATCACTTGCATTAAGTTTGATGATTGGCAAATCTTTTGTATAATGTTTTTGATCTTTTGGATGTATTCCTCCAATAAATGATTTTAAATGCATGATTTC
Organism: Bacillota bacterium; assembly: GCA_030540195.1. Classification (GTDB taxonomy): domain Bacteria; phylum Bacillota_I; class Bacilli_A; order Erysipelotrichales; family Coprobacillaceae; genus Faecalibacillus. The sequence goes on from JAUNWT010000034.1 coordinate 16,581, forward strand.
CATCCCCTTTAACCTTATTGTAGTCCTATCTCTTTCAAATTGAAAGCGTTTACAACAAGTTAAAAAATTAACTTATTTTCTTTGAACTATATGCTTTTTATGTGATTTTAATCACATTTAACAATTAAAAAAGATAGCTTTCGCTATCTCAAAAAAATTAGTTTTGTTCATAAAATTCTTCATCATTAAGCATTGGATAACTTGTCAGTTGTTGTCCATCTAAATTTACTTTATGCATATTAACTGCCGTAATTTGACGGCGATCATAAGTTGTATAATAGTAAATACCCTTTTGACTATTCCAACATGATGTATAAATTGTAATTTCATATTTTCCATCAGTCACCTCACAACATCCTCTTTGTTGTTCAACAGAGCCTAAAATATGAAAGAATTGACCTACGCTATCTTTTTCATTATCTTTTGATTTTGCATTCATCTTGGTAAAAGCCACACGAACAAAACGTGACATAGAAGATAAATCTCCAGGAAGTCCTAAAGCCCCCATTCCTCTTGAATAAGTATTTAAATCTAATTCTTTAGAAAATATATTTACAGGTTGTTTTGGTGATAAGGACATATAGTTGTTTAAATTAAACATTTGTTTGTCAAAAGCAGGATTATTGGTTAAAACACCCACTGGATTTTCATAGACTTTTAAACCTTCTTTGACAGATTCAACAGTAATACATCCACTTTTATCTGCAATGATCCAATGTAATGAAGCTGCTGGAAGTTGTTCATTATAAGGTGTTTTAACAAGATTCATTTCTTTGATGAGTTCTTTGGCTTCATTTAAAGAAGCACATTGACTTAAAATCCAAGGAATAAATTCATATTGTGCGACATTTCTCACATTTTCTTGAACATCATTATAATAAGCATTTCCTACAAAATTTAAACCTGCCATGCCTAAACCTTTTTCATTAACGGCATCATAATATAATGGGTAATCATCAATAACATGGGCCATACCAATTAAAGCATAATGATTTATTTTTTTACCATCATGTCTAAATTGTAAAGGATAGTTTCTTGGCATAATGGCAATTTTTTCTCCATAAGAGAACTCATAATCGAGCGTTCTTCCCATATAAAAATCTTTAGTTTGATAAGTTGCTGCTGTACACATTTATAAAATCTCTCTTTCTATTATTCATTTTTTCTTGTATAGTATAACCTTATTATTTCATTTTTATGAATTTTAAAAAAAAACACTCTTTCGAGTGTTTTATTTAACTTCAACAAGTTCTAAATAGCTTGTTGCACCTTTAACTCCTGGTGTACCACCAGTTACAATAATTTTTTGACCTGGTTTAACACCATTTTCACGAGCAATGATACTTGCGTAATCAATCATTGAAATACGTGAATTTAAAGGTTTACAAGGAACTGCTTTAACACCCCAGTTTAAAGCTAAAGCTTTTACTGTTTTTGGTGAAGGTGTTGCGGCAATAATACGAGATTTTGTACGATAACGTGCCATTTTACGAGCAGTAAATCCTGATTCTGTAAAGGCAATAATTGCTGCAACATTAAATTTATAAGCAATTTCAGCAACGGACATACAGATTGCTTCACTCGTATCATCTGGTGCTGTACGAATTGCTTGTCTTTGTAAGCTTTGATAATCTAAATTTGATTCAATTTTATGTGCAATTTTTGACATCATCAAAACAGCTTCTTGAGGATATAAACCACTAGCTGATTCTCCTGATAACATGATTGCATCTGTTCCATCATAAATAGCGTTTGCTACGTCAGATACTTCTGCACGAGTTGGACGTGGATTTTGTTGCATACTTTCTAACATTTGTGTCGCAGTAATAACAATTTTTCCACGTTGTTTACATTTTTTAATAATTGATTTTTGAATAAGTGGTACATCTTCAGCAGGAACTTCTACTCCTAAATCTCCACGAGCAACCATGATACCATCTGCGATATCAAGAATTTCGTCTACATTTTCAACACCTTCTTGATTTTCAATCTTCGCTAAAATTTGAATATCATTTCTTCCGTTTTCAATTAATAATTTTTTAATATCAATGATATCTTGTGCTCTACGACAGAATGAAGCAGCAACATAATCAAATGGTTGATGTGCTCCAAAAGTTAAATCTGAAATATCTTTAGGTGATAAGTAATCAAATCCTAATTTAATTCCTGGAACGTTGATTCCTCGTTTGTTTTTAACATCTCCATCATTTGCAGCCACACAAACAATATCTGTTCCTTCAATATGATCAACTAATAATTCTACTTGACCATCATTTACTAAAATAAAACCACCTGGTTTAACATCTTTGTATAAATCTTTATAAGTAATTGTAAAACGTTCACTTGTTCCTACAATATCTTCTACACAAATAACAGATGTTTGACCTTTTTTAAAAGAAGTTTTACCTCCAACAAAATCTCCTGTACGAATTTCAGGTCCTTTTGTATCTAATAAGATTGCCACATTTGTGGAAAGTTCTTTATTAATTTCTAATAAAGTATTAATTTTTTCTTCATGTTCTTCATGAGTCCCATGAGAGAAATTTAATCTCATTACACTCATACCAGCTTTTACTAATTTTGTAAGCATTTCTTTGCTTTCAGAAGCTGGTCCAACAGTACATACAATTTTTGTTTTTGCCATAATCTCGTTTTTCTTCATAACTCTTGCCTTCCTTTACTCTACTTCTTTAGTATAAACCTATTTTTTTACTTTCTCAACGTTCAAAATCAATGTAAGCACATCCACTTCAAAATATTTTTTCTTTTATTATTTTTATGAAAATATGTTACATTTTTTAATAAAATAAAGCACTTTTAATGAAAGAAATTTTTATTATTTTTCAGGTATGTACCAATAAGAATTCATCTGATATAAATATGTGCGTGCCCTTTAGGCATTTGGGTTAAAGCATTAAAAACATTGTAATAATCACCGGCACCCATACCAATTGCTACAACGCCTAAAACAGCCAAGGCTAAATATTGAATCCCTAAAAAAGAAATCATATACGGAATAAAACCAAAGACAATATTTGGTAAAAGTGACATGAAAATAAATCTTAGTTTACTCATTGTTTCACAGCCTACAACAAACAATAGACCTTGTTTAAAATTCGTATATAAATAAACATCTTCTTTAAAACAAATAGCATGTAAAAGTTCATGGGGAAACATTGTCAACAAAGGAAGCATTGCCCCTACCATCATGTCATCAAAATAGTCAAATAATAAACCTTTATATTTTAAATAAACAGGAATAGCTAATAAAATCATTAGGGCTATGCCTATGCCATTAGCAATAATAGCAAGTTCTTTTGTTGAGTCAACCTCTTTAAATTTAACAGCATTCGGTTGATGCTTACAGGTTGGTAGGGTTTCCGGATCTAAATTGTATTTTCCTCGATAATGTAATTTCATAGTGTGCTCCTTTTTATTACTATTTTTAGTATAACAAATATGCTTACAAAGAGCACTTAAAAAACAGGTTTAATGTTAACCTGTTTATAAATGAGGATTGAAAACCTGTCTAAATTGAAATTGTTTATTTTTATAATCAACAACTATTGCTGAAGCATTTTTGGGAAATTCAAAAGATTGTTTTGGAAATAAAGATTTAATAAAACCATATAAAGAACAACCATGTCCTACAATTAAAACGGTATCCTTTTCATTACAATCCTCTATAATTTCTTGAAAAGCTTCTTGATGCTTTAAAATAACATCATGAATATCTTCTCCTTCATAAGGTCTATAATCCATATCTAGATTTTCTAACCAGTTTGGTGATTCAATATCAAGTTTTCTTACAAGTTCTGTAGATATTCCTTCAAGCATTCCAAAATTAACTTCTTTAAAACGTTCTTCATAAATTGGCTCTATTTTTTTTTTCCTTAAAATAATGTTCGCTGTTTGCACTGCTCTACCCAATGGAGATGTGTAAGCTTTATCTATTTGATATTGTTCTAACTGTTTTGAAATATCCTCCACTTGTTTGATTCCTACTTTTGATAAAGGAGAATCACACCATCCTTGTGTTAGATTGATTTCATTGAAATGTGTTTTACCATGTCTTACAAATATAAATCGCATAATTACTTACCTTTAAAACTAAAACGTAAATGATGTTTTTCTTTATCTAATAAGAATTCATCATGTGTCTTAGCACCCCATGTATCATCACCAGCAATACCCATCTGTTTTTCATTGATACACAAAACAGTTTGATAAATATTTGGAAGTTCATCTTTGTGTCGGGCATTTTCTAATTCATAAGGTGTATAGTGTAAAGCTGTAAATTCAAAACCTTTACCTTCTACTTCTAATTTTTTATTTTCTCCTGTAATAGATAATTTTCTTACATGTGTTCTGTTACCACATTCTTGTGGATAAAGATAAGGTGTCAAATTATCTGTTACTTGATAGTTATATTTGCCAAGAAGTGCTCCTTTGTTTCGATCAATATAGTTTTCTTCTGGACCAAATCCATAATAATTTACTTCTTCCATATCTTTATATAATTGGAAAATAAGTCCAAATACCGGCATCTCAATTTCTGATGCTACCGGTTGATAAGTCATGTCTACAATGATTTTACCATCACCATCTACTTCATAAATTAAATGAACCTTTTTATCTTGTAAATTTGGTAAATCATAAGCATATTCAAGCTTGCAAGAACAGTCGCCTTTTGAAACACCAACAAACTCACATTTTGCATAAAGACTTGCCGTTAACCATTTGCCATAGCGATAACCGTATTTATTTTCAACATCATTGTTTGTAGATGCTCTAAAGAAATTTGGTCTGACTGGTACTCTGATGTATTCTTGTTGATGATATCTATAAGATACCAAACCTTTTTGTTTTGAGAAAATCACATTGAAATCTTTTCCAACAACCCCTATATTCAAATAGTCTTCAACGATATCTACGTGTTTTGTTGTATGAACGTGATGTGTTTTATTTTTTAATTCATAGATATATTGTTGTTGAGCATAAATTTCATTATTCTTTTTCAAATAAACTGTTAGTGCATATTCTTGGTCTTGATTATTTATTTTAAATGGATTTTCAACAATAACTGATGATATTGGTTTACAATCGACTGTCATTGTTTTACTTTGAACAACGTTTCCATTACATAACAAATCCATTTGTAATTGATATTCATTTAAATCAGTAAACAGATAATTATTGCTGATATGAATATCATTTTCATCTATTCTAAAATCTACATATTGATAACAGTATTTCACTTCTTGCATTTTCGGTGTATTTGTACGGTCTGCAAAAACAATGCCGTTTCCACAAAAATCATAATCACTTGGTCTTTCACCAAAATCACCACCATAACATAACTTTCCTTCATGATATAATGCTTGATCGATGTAATCCCAGATAAAGCCACCTTGATATAAGGCATATTTCTTTTCTAAATCAATATATTTGAATAATGCTCCATTACTGTTTCCCATAGAATGGGCATATTCACACAAGATAAATGGCTTATCTTGATGTTTGTCTAAATATTTTTCAACATCAACTGCAAAAGTATACATTTGACTTTCAATATCACTCGTTTCATTATAACGTCGATCGTGCGAAAGTCCTTCATAATGAATCAAACGAGAAGTATCTTTTTGTTTCATAAACTTAGACATTTCATAGAGGTTTTTACCACCGTAAGATTCATTTCCTAAAGACCAAATAATAATCGACGGATGGTTTTTATCTCTTTCATACATGGAATTGGCACGGTCTAAGATAATATCTAGCCATTCTGGTTTATCATCTGGTAAGATATGGGCTTTATCAAAAAGTTCACTCCAAGTTCCATGTGTTTCAAGATTGACTTCATCAATGACATAAAGACCATATTCATCGCATAAATCATAAACAAATGTTTGATTTGGATAATGACATGTACGTAAAGCATTGATATTATTGGCCTTCATATTTAAGATATCTTTTTTGGTATCTTCATAAGAAACTGTTCTTCCTGTCTTAGCCGAAAATTCATGACGGTTGACACCATGGAAAACAATTCTTTTACCATTGATACACATGATACCATCAATAATTTTAAATTCTCTGACGCCTACATTGTATTGACTACATTCAACTAAACCCTTTTCATCCATAATTTCTACATATAATTGATAAAGGTTGGGTTTTTCTGCCGACCATAAGTGAGGAGCATCTAATTCAAAATTAATTAGACTAAAACAATCATTGCTTTCTTCTTGTCCAATGACTTCATCTTTATATTTTAAAGTATAGACTGCTTTAAAATGACAATTATTATTTTCAATCATTGGATTTACTTCAATAGTTGCATGATCATACTTTTTATTTAAGTGTGTCAAAATTTTGATATCTTTTAAATGAACATGCGGTACCATTTGAAGTTCAACATCTCTAAAGATACCAGAAAAGCGCCAAAAATCTTGATCTTCTAACCAACTTCCGCTACTAAAACGATAAACATTAACAGCAATCTTATTTTCGCCATCAACGATTAAATCTGTAATATTAAAACTTGAAGGTGTAAAACTGTCTTCACTGTATCCTACGAAAGTACCATTGACCCATAACGCCATTGCTGACTCAACACCATGGAAAGTAATATAAGTCTTTACATTATCTTTGATTACTGAACGATCAAAATAAGTGACATAACTTCCAATTGGATTTTTATCAGGAATTTCTCCAGGAATGATTTGTTGTGTTCCAGACCAAGGATAAATTTGATTAACATACATTGGTTTTCCATAGCCTTGTAATTGAATATGTCCTGGTACTTTAATTTCATCCCAATGATCTACACAGTAATCCTTATTAGAAAACTCCGGTATTAATTGATTAAATCCTGTTGCATAATGAAACTTCCAGCTCCCATTTAATGAATAATTGAAACTGCTTTGTTTTTCTTGTAATTCTTTTGTACTGGCATATCTATGAATTGTTGCTGTTGCACTTGAACGATTGATATTAAAAATTTTAGGATCTTTGACCCATTCATTCTTCATTTTCATTTCTCTTTCCTCCTGATTTTATTATAGATAAACTCTCATAAATAAAAATGGAACAAAGTATAATCTAGGGTAAAAAAGTACAAATATGTTTTTTATTCATTATATTGATAGGTATTTATGATATAAAAAAAGAAAGTATAATAATTATAAACTTATATTATATAGAGTATGGAGAATATCATGAATGAATTAGAAAACTTATTAAAAGATTTATATAAAATATCTGGTTTAAATATGTCTATATTTGATTTGAATCAAAATTTATTAGCTTCTTATCCTCATAAGAAATCGAATTTTTGTAATGAATTAGAAAAAAATAACAATGCTTATCAACATTGTATTGATTGTGATTATAAAGCTATGGAACATGTCAAAAAAACAGGTGAACTTTATATTTATAAATGTCATTTTGGTTTAAATGAAGCAATTATGCCTCTTTATTCTTATGGAAGTTTAACTGGTTATTTAATGATGGGACAAACCGTTATAGGAACAGAAAATAATTATTTAGAAATTTTTGAAAAATCAAAGAAATATGTTAGAGATGAGCTTTTATTAAAAGAGCTTATCACAAAGATTACTATTTTAGCTGAAGATCAAATTTATGCTTTTGCGAATATTTGTGACGTATGTGCAAAATACATTTCACTTACAAACCGTATACAAGCAAAACATGATCATCTTGCTCAAGAAGTCAAACATTATATTATTGCAAACTACAATAAACAAATTACAATTGAAGAATTATGTTCTTATTTTTTCTGTAGTCGTGGAACTTTACTTAATCATTTTAAATCAAAATATAATACAACGATCCATCAATATCTTTTGGATTACCGTTTAAAAAAAGCAACAGAACTTCTTATAAATGATGAGTTAAATGTCAAAGAAATCGCTTATTTTTGCGGTTTTGAAGATCCTAATTATTTTTCTAAAGTATTTAAAAAAAGATATGGTCGATCTCCTTTACAATTCAAAAATAATATAAATCAGTAAAAAAATTTGTATTATTATTTTTTATTTAAAACATACTATTTTTCATTTTTATTCTAAAGGAAAAGCCACCTTATATGATTAATCTAAATGACTAAGTATATCTATATTTCTTTTTAAATTCATATCTTATATAAATTTAAAGTACATTATCCATAATTTGAGAATATGACATTTCTCTTTTTTCAACTAATAAAACCGTAGATATCACAAAAAAAGAAAATAATAAATATTATTTAATATCTATTGAATTTAATTCAAACTGTGCTATAATCCTCAAGCGGATAAAGAATAACTTCTTTAATCCTTTAAGATTAAATACTTGCAAATAATTTTTCCAATTCTTTATCCAATAGCCAGACATATAAACAGATAATATATCCGTTTATAATATATAACTTAAAGCTAAATACACAAAAAAACAACAATCCTTATCATTTAAGATTGTTGCTTTTTTGTATATATCTATTTTAATTGCATAAGCAAGATTGATAGTGTTTGTTTTAAAAAGTTTCTGTCAATATTCTTTATTTTATTCTATAAAGGTAAAAACATCTTTGGCTTTAATATGTTCTAAAATAAAGATCTCACTTTCA
>JAUNWT010000035.1 GCA_030540195.1 Bacillota bacterium
CTCCCAACTGAGCTAAGCCTCCTCGACCAGTGCTCACTTATAATAGCATCTATTTCCCCTAGCGTCAACATGTTTTTACATTTTTTTATATTTTTCTAAAGTGAAAAGTTAAATTCCACTTTAGATATGCCAAAGTTGATTTTAGTCTTTCACAAACTTCTAGTTGATTTTTCTCTTACAGTTGAACTTACCTTTTCATTTCCTTTGTGGAATTTACTCTTTCACTTGTATTATTGGTTTGATATCTGTTTCCTTCTTTCATGAAAGGTCGATCAACTATGTCTTCCAACAATAAAAATCTACATCTTACTGATCAAGACAGAATCATCATTGAAAATGGTATTGAAAATGGTTCTACCAAAGCCGCTATTGCTTTGATCCTTGGTAAAGACAAATCTACCATCGGCAAAGAAATTAAAGCTCGCAGAGTTCAAACCTACAGATGTTCCTATAATCCTGCTTGTGCAAACAAAGACGAATGTCCTCATAGTCATGTTTGTTTTGGCTGCCCTGACTTTAAACATTTCAAATGCAACCGCAGAGACAGATCCCCTGGTGCCTGCAATGGCTGTTCCAAATATACTCATTGTCGTTATGACAAGTTTAAATATTCTGCTGATCTTGCTCACAAAGAATACAGAAAAGAACTCGTTGATTCCAGAGTTGGTATCAATATGACCTATGAGGAACTTAAGGCTTTAGCGAATGTTATCGTACCTCTTATCAAGGCGGGACATTCTCCCTATCAGGTCATTACAAATCATCCTGAATTGAACATTTCAGAAAAAACTCTCTATAATTACATCGAAGATGGTGTATTTAGAGAATTTGGTCTTCTTGATATTGATTTGAGAATCAAAACAAAAAGAAGAATTACAAAAAAAGCTTCAAACAAATACAAAAAAAGAGAAGACAAAAAATATCTTAAAGGACGTACATATGATGATTTCATCAACTATACCAATGAAAATGAAAATCTCAGCATCGTCGAAATGGACACCGTCTATAATAACGGTTCCATAGGTCCCTTTATGCAAACATTTAAATTTTTGTCTTACTCTTTCATGTTTATTATATATCAGGAAGAAAAGTCTTCAAGTGCTATGGTAGAAGGTCTTGATCTTTTAGAAACTATTTTAGGAAAAGAATTGTTTTCTAAAGAAGTCGAAATATTAAAAACTGACAGAGGCGGTGAATTTATAGATGCAGATGGGTTTGAAAAAGAAGAAGACGGTTCAAGAAGAACCCGTGTCTTCTATTGTGATCCTATGGCATCAGGTCAAAAAGGAAGTCTTGAAAACAACCATAAAGAGATCCGCTATATTTGTCCCAAAGAAACAGATTTGAAAAAACTGGGATTAACTTCTCAAGAAAAAGTAAATCTTATGGTTTCGCATATCAACTCTCAATCAAAAGAAAATCTAAAGGGAAAATCGCCTTTAGAAATGATGGAGTTTTTGAATCCTGAACTTTACAAAAGATTCATTGAATATGGAATCAAAAAAATCGAAAGAGATCAAATCATTTTAAAACCCTATTTATTAAAAGATAAAAAATAAAATCATTCAGAGAATGTATGAAACAGGGAAGCAGATTGACAGTTCTATGTATTATTGAAGTGGAATTTAGTCTTACACCTCGAAAAAAATGATGAAATTCCATAGCTTTAATGTACTCTAAAATAGAACCTATTTTTATAAAATACTTTATTTATTATATTTGAAAGACTTAATTCAACCAGTAAAATAAAAAGAATACCAGGAAAAGCTCCTAATATCCTTATAAAACCCGCTTTATGAAAGAGTAAATTCCACTTTTATTTTTTCTTTTTTTAAAGTGGAATTTAACTTTTCACTTTAGCTTTTTTATATTTTTTCGTCAGTAATAATTTGATTCAAAGGAACATCAAAAGATTCAGGTTGGTAATCTTTTAAATATTGGAATGTATAAGCTAAACCAATCGTATATCCATGATAGTTTTTTAAATAACGATCGTAATAACCCCCACCATAACCTAATCGATAGTTATCTTGATTATATCCAACTAATGGTACAAGCATTAAATCGAGTTGATTTTTATCAATTTCTATTTTTTCAACAGGTTCTAAAATACCATATTTATTTTTTTGCATGAGTTCTTGATACTTTGTAAAATACATTTCTTGCCCTCGTACAATGGGTACATAAAATTCTTTTTGTTCCTTGAATTCTTGAATTAATTTCCAAGTATCTACTTCATTTCTATAAGATAAGTAGATTCCTATTTTTTTACTTTGTCTAAAATGAGAATCTCTTTTTAACTTTTCTATAATGAAATGAGATTGTTTTTGATTTTCATCAAAAGCCAATCTCATTTGTATTAATTTCTTTCGTAATTGTTTTTTATCCAATTCCATTTTCGCCAAAATCCATTTTAATTAATTGATTTAATTCAACAGCATATTCCATTGGAAGTTCTCTTGAAAATGGTTCAATGAATCCCATAACAATCATTTCTGTGGCATCTTTTTTAGAAAGACCACGTGACATTAAATAGAAAAGTTGTTCATCAGAAATTTTAGAAACTGTTGCTTCATGCTCAATTAATGAATCATTATTTCGCGCATAGTTTGTTGGAACTGTATCACTTGTTGAAATTTGATCTAGAATCAACGTATCACATTCAACTTTACTTTTAGCATTGATTGCTTTTGGATTATGTTGTACTAATCCACGATAGTTTGTTTTACCACCATTTTTAGCGATGGACTTCGAAATAATACTACTTGATGTATTTGGTGCTAAATGAATCATTTTTGCTCCAGAATCCATAATTTGGTTTTCTCCAGCAACGGCAATAGTAATACAAGAACCTTTAGCCCCTTCTTCCATCAAAACACATGTTGGATATTTCATTGTAACAGCCGAACCAATATTTCCATCAACCCATTCCATTTGTCCATTTTTATAAACTTTTGCTCTTTGTGTAACAAGATTCAAAATGTTATTAGACCAGTTTTGAATTGTTGTATAGCGGCATTTTGCTCCTTCTAAAACAACGATTTCAACAACTCCTGTATGTAATGAGTCTTTTGAATAGTTAGGTGCTGTACACCCTTCTACATAATGAATATCAGAACCTTTATCAACAATAATAAGTGTTCTTTCAAATTGTCCCATTTGTTCAGAATTGATTCTAAAATAAGATTGTAATGGTTTTTCTAATTTTACTCCTGGTGGTACATAAATGAAGGAACCTCCAGACCATACAGCTCCATTTAAAGCCGAAAACTTGTTATCGTTATAAGGAATAACTGTATCAAAATATTTCTTAAAAAGTTCTGGATATTCTCTTAAACCACTATCGATATCTAAGAAAATAACACCTTTTTCTTGAACTTCTTTCAACATATTATGATAAACCACTTCTGATTCATATTGTGTTGTGACCCCTGATAAATATTTTTGTTCAGCTTCAGGAATTCCTAATTTATCAAAAGTATCTTTAATTGTTTCAGGAACTTCTTCCCATTTATTTGTTTGTTTATCAGAAGGACGAATATAATACGTATATTCATCAAAATCCACACGACTTAAATCAACACCCCAAGTAGGCATTGGTTTTTTCAAAAAGCAATCAAGTGCTTTTAAACGATACTCTAACATCCATTCAGGTTCCCCTTTAATGGCAGAGATTTCTCTAACGATATCTTCATTAATTCCCTTTGGTGTTTTAAAAACAGAGACATCCTTATCAGGAATCATTGTTTCATCATTTTCCATGAGTATCCTCCTTTTCACTTTCATCAATTAATTGTGTAATTCCTTTCCATCCAAGAGTTGCACATTTAATTCGATTTGCTTGTTTATGGGTGTTATAAAAAGCAATCGCTTCTTCTAAGATTTCAGGATCATAATCTTTTTCAAAAATCATATTCATATAATTTTCAATAATAACTTTTGCTTCATCAATTGTTTTACCAATTAATAATTCTGTCATAATAGAAGTACTTGATGTACAAATCGCACACGCTTCGCCATCAAAGCGAATATCTTTTATAACTCCATCTTCTATTTTTGCTTGTATATCAATATTATCAATACAAGTTTCACTATCCATATTGACTTTTTTATAGCTATCATCTTCTACCAATTCATGATTACGTGGATTTTCATAATGATCCATAATAATTTGGCGAAGCATCATATTATCCAAAGAAGGCATCTAAAAAGTCATCCCCTTTCTTACATACTTCAATAAACTGATCTATTTCTTCTTTTGTATTGTAGAAATAGAATGAAGCTCTTAATGTTTGTGAAACATGTAGATATTCATCTAAAATTTTCGCACAATGTTGTCCGGCACGAATAGCAATACCATAAGTATTAAATAAAGAAGCTCCATCTTGAGAAAAAACATTTTTAATATTGAAAGCAATAGGTCCAACCCCATTTTCATTGTAAATATCAATATTATCTAATTCTTTCATCTTTTCAATGGCATATTTACGAAGCATTGCTTCGTGTTCTTCAATATTTTTCATACCAATTTTTTGTAAATATTCGATTGCACTACCAAGACCAATAACACCTTCAATATTTGGTGTTCCTGATTCAAATTTTGTTGGTGCATTTTTTAACTTCACTAAACCACAGCTGTTATAACGAGCATTGCTTCCTCCACCAAAACGTGTTGGTGTCATTTCTTCAAGTAAATGGTATTTACCATAAAGAACGCCTACACCTGTTGGTCCACACATTTTATGCCCTGAAAAAGCAAAGAAATCAACATCTAAATCTTCTACATCAATGGCATGATGAGGTGCACTTTGAGCACCATCCACACAAACTACGATATCATGTTGATGGGCAAAAGCACAGATTTCTTTAATTGGTGCTAAATATCCTAAAACATTGGTAATTTGGGCAATTGAAATGATTTTTGTATTTTCATTCACTGCTTTTTTGACATTTTCTAAAGTAACTTTTCCTTCTTCGTCAAGATCAATATATTTAACAACAGCTCCAGTATGTTTAGCTACTTCAAACCAAGGAAGCGTATTACTGGCATGTTCTGCAAGCGTAATTAAAATTTCATCACCTTTTTTTAAATGGGTCATTCCATAGCCAAAGGCGACCATATTTAAACTATCCGAAGAACCATACGTATAAACAACTTCTTCTGGTTTACAATGAATAAAATCGGCAACGATACTACGCACATGTTCAAACTTAATATCCACTTCATGTGATAGATCATAATCTCCACGATGGGCATTTCCTGAATAATTTGTAAGATAATCACAGACACTATCAATAACACATTGTGGTTTTAAAGTAGTGGCCCCATTATCTAAATAAATAAGTGGTTTTCCATGCATGGTTTTTTTAAGCATTGGAAAATCGTTTCTGATTTTTGAAACATCAATCATTATAATCCCACCTTTTCTTTTAATACATCCGAAAATCTTTCTTTAAGTGAATCGACACTAATAAACTCTAAAACAGGTAAGAAATACCCATAAGTAACAAGGTGCATCGCATCTTGTTTAGAAAGACCACGTGATTGTAAATAGTAAAGATGATCTTCATCAATTTTTCCAACACTTGCTCCATGACTTGCTTTAACATCATATTCATCAATATATAAATAAGGATTTGCTTGGGCTTTACATCCTTCATCAAAAACAATGATTTTATTTGTTTGATGCGTATCTGATTGATACATTCCTTTATGAATACGTCCAATTCCATCAATTAATAAACTTGCTTTTGATTTAACGATACCATAGTTATCCATATCCCCATAGGTATGAGGTGCAAGATGTTCTAAAGTCATTTCATAATGTTTATTTTCTTGTTCTTTACTTAAAGAAGCTAAACGAAGTCTTGCACTTGCTCCTTCTTCAAGTAATTGGTATTTCACTTTACTCAACGTTGAATAATCTGTAAGTTCAACATACGCACATGAAATATGAGCATTGGCACAAACATCCACGTTTTCATCTAAATCAATAGAAATATTTTCTTGACTGTTTTTTTCAACATATCTTAATACTTCACATGATTCATTGATTTTAATATTTTTAGTAAAGTGACATTTTGTAGATACTTCATACATTTCAACTAAATCTACATGTAAATGCTCTTTAAGAATGATATCAAATTGATAATCTCCTTCTTGAGTTACTTTGTAGATAATTTGTACCTTAGCATCTTCATTGATTGTTAAAGTTTGATTTTGAATTTGAATATCTTGTTTAAAAGTTGATTCTTTGATTTGACCATTTTCAACAACAAGATAATTGTCAATATCTGTTAATCTGCTCATTATTTTGCTTTAACCTTGTTTCCACAACTACCTAAAACGATAGGTTGTCTTTCTTCTTCAGTTTCAAAATCAAAACCTAATTCTTTAACCCAACGATAACCTTCTTTATCGATGCGATCAATTAATTCTTGTCCACCACTTAAAACAATTTTTCCATCGACTAAAATATGAACATGTGTTGGTGGCACAAGTTCAAATAATCTTTCATAGTGTGAAACCATCACACATCCAAATGATTCAGATTTCATATCATTGATTGCTTCTGAAACAATTTTTAAAGCATCAACATCTAATCCTGAATCAATTTCATCTAATAATGCAAATTTTGGTTTTAAAAGTTTCATTTGCAAAATTTCATTTCTTTTCTTTTCTCCACCAGAGAAACCTTCATTTAAATAACGATGTGCTAAATTTTCATCCATTTTTAAATCAGCAATATTTTTATCTAGTTCTTTAATAAATTTAAATAAAGATACTGGTTTTTCTTGATGTGCATTAAGTGCCGCTCTTAAAAAGTCAGAAGTAACGACACCTGGAATTTCTTGTGGATATTGCATTCCTAAAAAGATTCCTGCTTTCGATCTTTCATCGACTGTCATTTCTAAGACATTTTGATCATCCAAGTAAATACTTCCCTTAGTTACTTGGTATTTTGGATTCCCCATGATAGCGGATAATAGTGTAGATTTCCCATTACCATTAGGTCCCATTAATGCATGTATTTCTCCTGTATTGATGGTTAAATCAATTCCTTTTAATATTTCTCGATCATCAATACTTACATGTAAATTTTCTATTTTTAAAGTTGACATAAATCAAGCCCCTTTCTACTCACAACATTTTACTAAAATGTCTAAAAAAAAACAACGAATGTGATAATCTTTTGTATTAACAATTTATATTATATCCAAAATATGATATATTATTTAAACAAAGGGGTGATTATGTGAAAACATTGAAATCTTTATTTCAAGTTATTTCATCCAAAAAAATTACCCAGACCCTTTTAAATATCCTGATGCTTTCTTTAATTGTTTTATTATTAGATACTACAAAAGAAGTTTGGGGTGGTGCTCTGGTTCTTTTTTGGAAGATTATAAAGCCATTCTTTATTGCCTTTGCGATTGCTTATGTTTTCAACCCACTTATTGAATGGGTTCAAAAATATATTAAAAATCGTGGTTTATCCGTAACACTTGTTTATGTAGGAATCCTTGCTTGTATGATTCTAATCATCTCACTTGCTGTTCCGCTTGTTATTAACAGCGTTACTGATTTATACCCTGCTTTTGAAGATGGTTTGATTTTTATTTCTAAATTTGTTCGCTCTCATTTAGGATTCAATATTTCTGAAATTACAACATATATCCAAAATGAAGCTGCAAAACTTTTACAAGACATGACAGTTTTAAATACTACCTTTGATGTTTTAAATTCTGTTATTGTTAAAATTGGAAATGGCTTGATTTATTCTATTCTTGCCATTTATATGTCATTAAAATTTGAAAACATGCGTAAAGCAATCAATTATTTTGCCGGAAAATTTGATCAAAATTTACCAGTCTATTTAAAAGAAATCAATTTTTCTTTAATTGAATACATTGAAGCCTTCGCCATCAGTGCACTTGTTCAAGGACTTACAACAGCCTTTGTTTATTTAGTAATTGGACATCCAAATTGGATTTTGCTTGGTGTTTTCTCAGCCATTAGTTCAATTATTCCTTATGTGGGACCAATTGTGGCTAACATGCTTGGAATTGTGACATCCATTACAATGGGAACAACTAAACTTGTTATTTTGATCATTTTGATTTTTATTCAATCAAATGTTGTGCCCTATGTTATCCAACCAAAAATCTATTCATCAAAAATCGATTTATCAATTATGTGGGTTTTATTCGGTATTTTAACTGGTTCAACACTATTCGGTGCTTGGGGTATGATTATTGCCATGCCTATTCTAGTAACTATTAAGATTAGTTATCGTGTTTATCTTCAACATAACCCACCTACACAAAATGCTTAGCAAATCGCTAAGCATTTTTTATAACATATTACAAATAATCACTAATAAAATAAATAACACCAAAACAAGTGTAAATGAATTTTCACACTTCATAATAAGCCCTCCTTCCATTTTCCCTTTTAATATAAATTATGTAAGAATTATGGTTGACCGTGTGTTTTTGCCCATAATATTGAAATCAATGGGAAAAAATAGTATACTTTTGAAGTCATATATAAAGGAGGAAGACTATGAAACTTAAAAAGTGTGCTGCGGCATTACTTGTAAGCAGTTGCCTTTTAACTGGATGTTCATCGTCCGCTAAAAAAGTGGATTCTAAATACGTTGTGGCATCCCTTTCTAAAGGAAATAAAACAAAAAATATTTTTGCCGATGATCTTTATAAAGACGTTTTAGATTCATCAAGCAATAATTCAACTGTCTTTAATGCTGTATTACAAAACTTAATTGATAAAAAATTTCCAGTCAATGAAGATATGGAAGAAGATGCAGATACAATCATTAGTCAAGTAAGAAGTTATTATAAAAATCAATATGGTGATGATTATAAATCTACACTTAACCAACAATTAAAATCTGCTGGTTACACAAATATGAAACAATATCGCGAAAAAATGATTAAACAAATTCAATATGCTAATTTCTTATTAGATTATATTGATGATAACTTCGATAATGTTTTCAACGATTACTATCAACAATGTTCACCAAAATATGTAAGCTTGATCAAAATTTCAGTTTCTGATACAAGTTCACTTACTGATGATGAAAATTCTAAAATTAACGAAGTAAAAGAATTGATCAATAACACAGATAAATCTTTTGGTGACATCGCTCAAGATTATTCTGATGATTCTACGACTTCTAAGAAAAAAGGATCTGTAGGTATCGTTGATACAAAAGATACTGCTGGTATTAGTGATTCTTATGGAGAAGAAGTTTTTAATGCTATCAATTCATTAAATGAAGGACAAGTTTCTGATGCCATCCAAGGTAGTGATGGATATTACTTTGTAAAAGTAACAAGCACAAATCAAAAAGAATTAAAGAAAACAGATATTGATTCACCATTACTTGCTTATGATGATTATTTACAATATGTTGTCTTTGATTCATACAAAGTAACTTACAAAGACAAATCAATCAAAAAAATCGTACAAGACGTTGTTAAAAACGCTTTAAACGAAAGAAAATCAGGAAGAGGTGAAGCCTAATGAAAGACACATGGAAAGATAAGCTTTACCAATATCGTTTACTTATCATTATTGTATGTATCTGTTTAATTGGTGGTTGTGGTTATGCCCTTTATAACAGTTTCAAAAACAAAGAAGATTCTTATGTAACTCATGTTTCTAACAGTGATAAAGCAGTTGTTAAAACAGCTGATATCTCAATAACAAAAGATGATATTTATAACTATTTATTAGATAATGATGGTTCTAACATGACTTTAAATACCGCAATTAATTATGTCGCAGATAAAGAAGTAACAGACCAAGATGCTATTAATTCTAAAGTTGAAGAGCTTAAAAACCAATACTTACAATACGCTGGTACAAGTGATTTAAATACTTATGCTACAGATGCTGGATATCAAGATGAAGCTGACTTTATTAAACAAGTCATCACACCAAATGCAAAATTACAACTTTTACAAGAAAAATACGTTGATAAAAATTTCAATAGTTTAGTAAAAGAATATAAAGTAAAATATATTAAATATTTTACAGTTGATACTGAATCACAAGCTTTAAAAATCATTAAAGATGTAAAAGATGAAGCATCATTTACAACTTATTTTAATGAAAACAGTGGTACAGATGCAGGAATGGTTACTAAAAAAAGTAGCGATTTAGATTCTAAAATCGTTAAAAAATTAGATAAATTTACAAAAGATGGAATTTATGCGAAAGCTATTAAGACATCTGAATCAAAATATGCTGTTGTTTGGGTTTACAATACAGATAAATCAAATTTAAACGATGAAATTAAGGAAGGTTTAACTTCTTTATCTGATTTCACTACAAAATGTGAAACATATTATTTAAGAAAATATAATTTTGATGTTTATGAACCTAGCATTAAAAAAGCAATTAAAAAAACATCTAAAAATTATTTTGAATAAGGTCTCGACCTTATTCTTTTTTTGCATTAAAATAAAGCTATGGAGGAAAAGAAAATGAATGATTGTATTTTTTGCAAAATAATAAATAAAGAAATTCCTGGAAAAATTGTTTATGAAGATGATGTATGTATGGCTTTTTTAGACTTATCACAAGCTACTTATGGACATACTCTTGTTATTCCAAAAAAACACTTTGCAAATATTTTAGAAGTAGATGATGAAACTTTAGCCCATGTAATGAAAGTAGTTAAAAACTTAGCTAATCAAATCGTGGAAAAATTGGATGCTAAAGGTATCAATGTTCTTACAAATACAAATGAAGTAGCCGGTCAAACCGTTCATCATTTCCATGTTCATATTTTACCTAGATATGATGAAAAAGAACTTAAAATCGAATTTACTGATCATAGTAGTGATGTTGATTTAGATGAAGTTTATCAAAAAATTACAAAATAAAAAAGATGTTAAACATCTTTTTAAAAGAGAGAAAGTTGTTCAAATGAATGACTTTCTTTTTCTTTGACTTCAATTTTAGTTTCAAACTCTTGTAAATAATCAAAGATTTCTGGATAATTACACATCATATGATATTGTTGACATTTTTCAAAGAAGAGATTCATCAATTCTCGATTACGAGGACTATTGAGGGTATATTGATCATTATATGTTGTTTGATATTTTTCTTTCATTCCAGGAAAAAGTTGATCAAGTTGTTGATAATAATAATCGCGACTTCCTTCTCTTAAAGTAACTCCCATACCAAAACAAATAACACCTTTGACCCCTGCTTCAAAACACCCTTTTAAAATAGCAGATACATTTTCCTTCGTATCATTAATAAAAGGTAAAATTGGCGTTAACCAAACAATTGTTGGTATTCCTTGTTTGTTTAATTCTTTTAAAACTTCAATACGTCTTTTGGTTGTACATACATGAGGTTCCAGTTTTTGACATAATTCTTCATCATAGGTTGTAAGGGTCATTTGCACAACACATTTTGTTTTTTGATTAATTTTTTTCAATAAATCAATGTCCCTTAAAACAAGGTCAGATTTAGTAATAAGTGTTACTCCAAAACCATATTGATCAATTAATTCTAGAGCTTTTCTTACATGATTTAACTCATTTTCTAAGGGCATGTACGGATCACACATTGATCCCATTTGAATCATACATTTTTTTCTTTTATGTTTTAAACAATTTTCTAATAAGATTAAGGCATTTTCTTTTACTTCTATATCTTCAAAGTCATGATCAAAATGATAACATGCACTTCTTGAATCACAATAAATACAACCGTGTTGACATCCCCTATATAAATTCATGGTATTTTGATTGGATAAAATTCCATTTACGTTTTTATAATGCATTCTTTTCCCTCCAATGTCTTTTATCTTATCACAATGTAATAATTAACTTTGTCACATTATAGCACTATACAACAAAAAAGTGGACTTAAAAAACGATATTTCAAAAATATCGTTTATTTATTCAATTTTCTTTTAATCTTGTAATAAAGTGTTCGCATATATGGAATTTCAAACAAATAAGCTGGATGTTCCCAATAAATATACATAATTAAAACAAAGTAAACCATAACCCCTACTACAACTGATAAAACAAGTGGTAAGAAAACACGATGTGTTAATGTAAACAAACCATAATAAACACCTAATACCGCTACTGCCATAATTAAAGAAGCAATTAAAGGTAAAACATATGTTCTTTTAATTTCTTGTTTATAACCAATTTTCTTGCGTAAAGCTCTTTGATTTAAATAACATACTTGTAAAGCATATGTACAGTTACCAAAAACAAGAACATAAACACCTAAAGGTGTAATAAATAAAAGAATAGCAATAATAACAATATGACATACAAGCGAAAAAGCCGCATTTCTTAACGGAACATTTACTTCCCCTAATGCTTGTAAAATCCCATTCGTAAGTGTTGATAAACCATAAAAAACAATAGCTGGTGAACCAAACATTAAGAGTTTTGTTGCCATCATAATTGTTGCCTTTTGAGGAAATAAAACACCCATAATTGGATAAGATAAGGCAGCCATACCAACTGCTGCAGGAATTAAAATCATCATTGTAACACTTAAGCCAGATGTAATATGTGCTTTTGCTTCCTTAACATTACCTAACGCCCATGCTGATGAAATCGATGGGATTGAAGCTGTCGACATTGCTGAAGCAAGTGCTACTGGTACGTTTTGTAAAACAATATATTTTCCTGCATAAACACCATAATTTGAAATATAAGCAATTTTATCAATATGATGAAAAGATTGTGCAAAATAAAAAATATACATATCAATTGTAGTAACTAAATTATAAACACATGTTGCTAAAATGATTGGCGCAATAATATGCATAATCATTCTAAAAATATCTTGATAAGAATCTACATGCTCATTCGCTTCTTCATCACTTTCTTCAACAAAAGTATTTTTCTTTTTTAAATACATAAAAACCATGTAAACCAAACCAACAAGAACTCCAGCCCCTGTTCCAAGTGCTGAACCAGCTGCACCATAAGATCCTACTTTTGTTGCATCAACGCCAATATAAGGTTGAATAAAAATATAGGCTGCAAGTAAAGCAACAACTGCATTGAAGATTTGTTCAATAATTTGTGAAACAGATGTATAAACTGTTGTTTTATGTGCTTGAAAATACCCTCTAAATACGCCTAACAAACCTGATAAAAAGATAGTTGGGCATAACACTCTAAGTGCTGGAACGGCATTAACATCGACAATAAACGGTGCCAATATAAATAAAAGAATTGCTGCACTTCCAGCAATAGCACAAACATAAATAAAAATACATTTTAATATTTTTTTAACATTTTTATATTCATGTAAGGCAATTTTTTCTGAAATCAATTTTGAAATGGCTGTAGGTATACTATAAGAAGAAATAAGTAATACAAGTGCATAAATATTATAAGCAGTTGAATAATAACCATTTCCTTCATCTAGAATCATTGCTGTTAAGGGACTACGATATAAAAGTCCAATGATTCTAACTAATATTCCTGCAAGCGCTAAAATTGAAGCTTGTTTAACGATTGAATTAGATCGACTCATAATGACCTCACTTTCCAAAAATCATTATAACAAATATTAGCATAAAAGCAAAATAGACAATCTTTCGATTGTCTATTTCTATTATTCATCAAGACCAGTGATAATCCATTTATCATCTTTCTTTTCTAATGTCACTGTTGATTTTAATTTTTTAGTTGGTGCTTTTTTATATGTATCTGTCATAGTCTTATAAATTGTAGGTGCAATTTCATCAAATATTTTAATTTGGAATGCAGCTTCACCTTCTTCTTGATAAACTTTAAGAAGTTCATCTTGATGTTCTGTAACATATTGTGTTGCAAGATCGTTCAATTCACTTTGGTCAAAAGAAAAATCATAATCTTTTTCTTTACCTGTAACAGTTACTTTAACCTTATCTCCATCTTCTTTAACATCTGTAATTTTGATGTCAGTAAATAAATCTTTAAAGATTGCTTTTTTGAACTTATCAGTTTCTTCTACGAAAACTTTCCCAAATTCTTCTTCCGTATACTGATTTAATTCTTTTTCCATTTTTTCAAGTTCCATGCTATTAAAAACGGAACTGCTTGTAATCTTCTTAAGATTTTTTGTGTCACATTTACTTACATAAGTAAAGAAATCAGTGACAACTTGTTTTTGCTCATCTTCTGAATTTGTTGAACTACATCCAGCAAGAAAAACAAGAGCAAATACACATAAAATTTTCATTATTTTTTTCATACTATTCTTTCCCTCCATTACAGTAATTATACCATAAAAAAAGTTTGAGGAAAACCTTATTAAAACATCCCTTATGATAATTTTATAATAAAAATTTTATTATCATCTTAAATAATCAACATCTTCTATATTAGGAAGTTGAAAATTAATACTCAACTTATTTAACAAATTTTGAACTTTATAATAATTTTCATCTTCATCTGTATCAATCAAGCCATTGTAAACTACAGTCCCTTGCTTAATAATAATGTATTGTAAATCGTCCCAATTTTCACCCACATAACCAAATGATAGTTTTGTATTATCATCTATTTTATAATCTTTTTTTGCATGAAATTCACCTTTTGTTTGAACATATTTTTCATTTGCATAATCTTCATTTTTCAGATATGTAATATAAAGATTATTCAAACCATAAATACTTTCAAAATCTTGATATAAAGTACATTCCATTTCTTTCATAATTCCTTTACTATTTTCCGTTTTTTCTCCATAATCATGTACATCAAAGCCATAAGGTTCACTTCCATCAGGTTTGTAATTATCAATAAAATTATCAGTCTGATTATCTATCATATATTGATACACATCATTATATATATTGGATACAACGATATCTGAATTTGAGTAATTTTCTACAGCTTCTCTAGATATTTCTTCACTTTTAAACGGATTCCAAGCACCAGAAAAAATCAAATATCCTATACCTAATCCAATTATAAACAAAAATACAAAAAACGCCTTCAACTTACCATGTTTTCTCTTTTTTTCAATTTTACTAGATTCAATAGTTTTAGAAAATTCCTTTGGCTCATTTTCATCTGCCTTTTTAATAGCGCTATTTCCCATATTCATATCAATACCTTTCATTTTTTATATTTTCATACAAAATGTTCTAGAATACTTTATCATACTTTTGGTTAATATCAAATTATTTATATATAAGCGTTTCATTCGTTATTATTAGAACATATAATAAATAAAAGTGGATTTATTAGTTTAACCCAACTTAAAATCCACTTTTATATTACTTTTATAACTCTTGTCCGTTTGTTTCAATAACGTGTTTATACCAATCAAATGATTTCTTTTTACTTCTAGAGAAATCACCTTCATGTTTATTATTATAGTCAACATAGATAAATCCATAACGTTTATCATATTCACCAGTTGAAGCAGAAACAATATCAATTGGAGACCACATTGTATATCCAAGTAAATCAACACCATCATAATCAACTGCATCTCTCATTGCTTGAATATGTTCTTTTAAGTAATCGATACGATATTGATCATCTACTGTACCATCAGCTTCTTTTTTATCATAAGCACCAAATCCATTTTCAACAATCATCATTGGAAGTTCAAAACGGTCATTGAACCAGTTTAGACACCAACGTAATCCTAGAGGATCAATTTGCCATCCCCAATCAGATGCTTTTAAGTAAGTATTTCTTACAAAATCTTCTGGTACATAATCAAATGTTTTTTCATTACGTCCTTGATATTTTGTTGCAAATGACATGTAATAAGAGAATCCAATATAATCTACTTTACCTTCTGCTAAGATTTTCTTATCTTCTTCAGTAATGAAATCATATCCTTTTCTTTCAAATTTCTTTAAGATATGACGAGGATAATGACCTCTCGCATGTACTTCTACATACCAATATTTTTGATGCATTGCTCCTAAAGCATTCATCACATCTTCAGGTTTTGGTGAAGCAGGATAAACACCGTTCATACCAATCATACATCCTACTTGTAAATCAGGATTGATTTCATGTGCTGCTTTTACAGCTAATGCTGAAGCAACTAATTCATGATGAGCTGATAAATACATTAAGTATTCTGCATCGTCACCTTCTTTAAGTAAAACAGCACCTTCTTGAATTAAGTTATGTTGTGTAACATCAGCTTGGTTATTGATTTCATTGAAAGTCATCCAATATTTTACTTTATGTTGATATCTTTCAAAACATACTTTCGCAAATTTAACAAACATATCAATAGCTTTACGGTTTCTAAATCCACCATATTCTTTAGCTAATGCCCAAGGTAATTCAAAGTGTGATAATGTAATAACTGGTTCAATACCATATTTATGACATTCATCAAATAAATCATCATAGAATTTTAAACCTTCTTCATTAGGTTTTTCTTCATCCCCTCTAGGAAAAATACGAGTCCATGCAATAGAAGTTCTAAATGCTTTAAATCCCATTTCTGCAAATAAAGCAATATCTTCTTTATAACGGTGATAGAAGTCAACACCTACATGGTTTGGATAATCTTCACCTTCAATAACACCATCAGTTAAACGTCTTGGTGCACCTGTTACGTTATCTCCTGCAGTTTCTACATCACTACAACTAATTCCTTTTCCGCCTTCTTGCCAGGCACCTTCACATTGATGGGCAGCAACTGCTCCACCCCATAAAAAATCTTCTCTAAATCCCATTCTATTTCCTCCTTAAAATACACATCTATCATATCATTTTTTACAACCGTTTTCATTAATATCGTAAAAAAAATTGGTAAAGAAAACTTTACCAATTAAACATATCTGCATATTTGCTCAACACTTTCGCCTTGATTGAATCTTTTACAAAGTTCATGTGTACATTTATGATATTTATCAAATGTTTGTTGACAATTTTTAACATGACTATAAACCTTCCAATACCCTGCACTTAAATGTTCTCTACCTTCAATAAAACCTAAAACATCTGTCATTGGATATCCTAGAAATAAACCGATCTCATGGGGAAAGCCGTTACTATTAAGACGTTTTTGTAAGTCAATAATAAGTGTTTCTAGTGATGTACAATTGTAATCGTATTGTTTAAAGATTTTTTGTATTTGTTTACAAGAACATAATTTATTTAATTTTTCTTTTTGATAA
The DNA here is from genome assembly GCA_030540195.1 of Bacillota bacterium. Classification (GTDB taxonomy): domain Bacteria; phylum Bacillota_I; class Bacilli_A; order Erysipelotrichales; family Coprobacillaceae; genus Faecalibacillus. The sequence goes on from JAUNWT010000035.1 coordinate 17,169, forward strand.
ACATAGATCATTGAACGACCTTTAATGGATAAGACTTTTAAATAAATATCTTTTTTATTTAAAATTTCATTATAATAATCAATACATTCTTCTAAATCATCTAAATCATTTAAATTATACATGCAGGCAACTTTTAACTTTGTTAGTGTTGGTGAAGCATAAAAGATCAATCTTCTTTCGAATTCGTGAGCAGATAAAGGCATAATTAAGCAATCACTTTTTTGATAGCTTCGATATCTTCATCGCTACCGTCATTTTCTACTTTATAAAGACATGGAACATTATATTGTTCAGCAATAACATCTCCTGCTTTACAATAAGCTTCACCATATCCTGTATCACCACTTACAACAACACCTTTTAAATGTTCATTTTGACTTTGTAAGAATTCATCCACTTCATAAGGAACATCGCCAAAACCATCAGTATAAGTAAATAAAACATAATCTTCATCGATTGTTTCACCACCATCTTCAATTTTTAAAGCATCATCAATTCCTAATTTAGAAATAATACTTTCAACATTTCCAGTTCTTGATGCATATACAACTTTCATTTTTTCTCCTCCTTTGGTTAGCCAAAGCTAACTTACGATATTATGTTAGCATAGACTAACTCTTGTGTCAATCACTCTTATTACAGTTTGATAGAGATTTAAAAAATTATACATTTAAATAAAAAAAGATATCACTTTCATGATATCTAAGATTTTATATGGCGGTACTAATGAGATTCGAACTCATGATCTTACGCTCCGGAGGCGTACGCTTTATCCAACTAAGCTATAGCACCATGTAAAAAGTATAACACGTTTTGTTTATCAAAAACAATTGTATTGAATATTTAGATTTGTTAGAATGTCGATAAATGAGGTGAAGTTATGAAAAAAGGAATAATTATTACATTATTAGGTGGTACATTTTGGGGTATTTCTGGTACCATGGGACAATTTTTGTTTCAAACGTATCATTTAAATACAATGTGGTTAACAACGATGAGAATGATCTTTGCTGGAATCATTTTATTAACTGTATGTTTTATTAAAGATACCAAGAAAACATTAAGTATTTGGGAAAATAAAAATGATGTCTTTCAACTTGTTTTATTCGCAATCTTAGGCTTGATGTTTTGTCAATACTCTTATATGACGGCTATCTATTATTCAAATAGTTCAACGGCAGCTATTCTACAATATTTAAATCCTATCTTTATCATGTTTTATACTTGTCTTGTTTGTAAAAGACTACCTTACAAAAAAGAACTTCTATGTGTCGCATTAGCTTTTGGGGGAACTTTTATTCTCGCAACACATGGAAATATTCATGAAATGGTTTTATCTTTTGAAGGATTATTTTGGGGTGTCATGGCTGGTCTTGCAGCATCATTTTATTCTTTACTTCCTCGTCATATCATGAATAAATATGGCAGTTTGATTCCTACAGGATATGCAATGGTTATTGGTGGCGTTGTTTTAGGAGTCATTGGACGTGTTTGGAATATTTCTGTTTCTTTAGATATCTATGGTTATTTAGGAATGATTGGTATTATCGTTATTGGAACGGTTTTGGCTTTTTCGATGTATTTAATAGGTGTCAATCTTATTGGACCAATGAGAGCATCTTTAATTGCTGCTGTTGAGCCTTTAAGTGCAACGATCTGTATGTGTTTATGGTTACATTCTCCTTTTACATTGATGGATGTATTCGGTTTTATTATGGTTATGTCAACGATCTTTATATTATCGTATAAGAAAAAGAGCTAAAATGCTCTTTTTTAAATTAGATTTAATTCTTTTAAAATATGTAAACCTTCTTGAATAGCACCATGTCCTCCAGTTTTGCTAAGAGTATATGTTGCCACTTCTTTTGCTTCTTTACAACCATTGGCTGGTGTAAAACTATAAGGGAAACCTTCTAACATACATACATCATTTAAACCATCACCAAAGGTTGCTACTTCATCAATGGTCAATCCTTTTAATTTTAAAACTTCTCTTAACATGATTCCTTTATCATAATCATCACATGTTATTTCAATATTATCTTCATAAGATGACGAAATATTAAGATGAGGAATACTTCTTAAACGATCAGCAACCCCTTTAGCTTCTTCTGGATTTAAATGTCTAGCATCTACTTTTAAAGGTAAAGCTCCTTGTTTATAGATATCATCTATTAATTCTACTGATGTACAATCATTTAAATACCCCCATCTTCTAAAAAACGTTGTATTTGGAAGATCATCTAAAGTAACACCTTCACGGTCTTTCATCAATAATTTAACATGTAGATCCCAATAACTTTCAAAATCCGTTAAAATATATTTTCCTTTTGTTGTATGAATAGAAATATGATAGTTATATTTTTGTAAAATAGGAATCATTTTTCTAAAAGCAGCTTCATCCATTGGATGTGCAATGTTTTTAGTTCCTTCAATATTTCGATATTGTGTTCCATTATTAATAATTAAATCACCATCTACATGTGACTTTTCAATCATATCAAGCATCATATTCATATCTCTTCCTGACGCAAACATAAATTCAATGCCTTTTTCTTTATAAAAATCAATTTCTTTAATATCATCATCATAAAAATGATTATCTCTATCAATGCTTGTTCCATCCACATCTAAAACAACTAATTTAATCATACTCTACCCTCTATCTTCCAAACTTATCCTTTAATTTATCAAATAAACTTTGTGAAATACCAAATTTTTTACACATATCTTGAACATATTGATCTACTTCTTCATTTGACATATTCTTTAATTTTTCTTCATCAATCCCTAAACTTTCCATTGTCGACTTCATTTGATCATACATTCCTGTATCCCCATTTTGATAATTATTCATCATTTCATCGACCCAACGTTTAGCTCCTTCTAATTGTTGGTTTTCCTGACTATCTTGTTGATCAAAGAAACTTTGTGCTTCATTTAAAGCTTCTATTTCATCACTATCAAGTCCTAAACTTTCAAAGAAGTCTAAACAATAACGACATAAAGCACGACATTCATCTTGATAATCTAAATCTTTAAGTTCTTTTGCCATTTCAAGTTCATGTTCAATATCTTTTATTTGTTGGATCTGTTGTTTTGTAAGTTCTAAATTTTCATAAACATCTTCTTTTAAATCATTTAAAACAATCGGTACAAAATACTCTACTTTTTCATAAGCAGACATTTCATAAAAAATTGTCATTTCTAGAATTTCACTTAAACATTCAATAAATTCTTTTAAATTTAAATAATTATTTTTAAAGACAAAAGTACTTGTTTTCGTTTTGATTTTTGCATAAAAATCAAAAGTATCTTCTTTTTTTACAAGAATTAGTTTTTCAATATCTTCATATAAAAAGAAATGAGGTTCTTTAAAACAAAAATAAATTCCTTGATCCGTAAAGATCATTCCTTTACTTCCATCTCCACTTGCATCAATAAATCCTAATACTTGATAATCTGTTGTACTTCCATATAAATAAAGTGCTTGTGATATTTGTGAGGGAATATTTTGTTGACTATAGAAAGTTGCCTCATTAACAATACTTTCATCTAAATTTTCTAATATGATTTCTTTTTCCATTTTTATCACCTTCTAATACTTTACTATATTTTTTAAACAATGCAAAGAAAAAATCCTTAATTGCTTAAGGATTTTAAATACATTTTTTTACTTGTAAAAAATGCGATAACTAAAATAACAAAAGTGATATCAAAAGGACTGTTATAAAATAAAATAGCAATCAATAATGATATAACAATACTCATTATTTCAATAACAAAAGGTTGAATGGAAACTTGATAACGTTTAATTAATTTTCTTTGATTTAAAAGTTGTTTAACACTAATACAAAGCATAATGACCGCAACCAATAAATCAATATAGTAATTGATTAAATAATGATTTCCCACCAACTCTTTAACAAAAAGAAGCACAATATAGATACACATTGTAAGTAATATTCCAGACATTTCATATTTATTAGAATCTCTTTGTTTTAACTGATTGATTTTTTCTTTGTAATTAAGCTTTTTATTAATTTGATCAACAAATGATTGGGTATTTTCCCCTACCATTTGTTGAACTGTTTTTCCTTTTTCTTGACTAGAAATCATTTGTTCAATGATTTCTGCAAGTAAAACATTTGTTTTTAAAGTATTTTTTTGTTTCTTAAACAAAGCTTTTTCAATCTCTTGATAACATTTAAAATAATCATCATTTAAACTTTTTACCTTAACACTGTTTTCAAAATATAAATCGTACTTCTTTTCTTTCATCTTAATCTACCTTTAATACATTTGTATTGACTTCGCTAATATGACAATTAAAGAATTCTGTCATTACTTGAATCATATAATAAGTATCTTTGATTCCAGCAGTTTCATATGTAGAGTGCATTGCAAGTTGTGGTAACCCAATATCCACACTATTCATAGAAACTTGAGCCATTGCGATATTACCTAAAGTACTTCCTCCCGCTTCATCTGAACGATTTGCGAAGAATTGTACAGGTACGTTGGCTTTTTTACATAAATCTTTAAATACTGCAATACTTACCGCATCACTTGTATATTTTTGACCTGCATGAGATTTTACAACAATTCCTTCATTCATATAAACACAGTTTGTTGCATCTGTTTTTTGTGGATGATGTGGATGAACTGCATGTGCATTGTCAGCCGATAACATAAAACTTGAAGCAATAGCACAATAGAAATCTTCTTCTGTTTTTCCAAGTGCACTATTAGCACGTTTTAATACATCATATAAAAGTGTTGAAGCAGCTCCTTGTTTTGTTCCTGAACCAACTTCTTCGTTATCAAAACAAGCTAAAACATCGATTGATTGATCATTTCCACCCGCTAAGAATCCCTTTAATGATGTAAAAGCACATTGTAAATCATCTAAATGTTGACTTGAAATAAATTCATCGTTAGCTCCCCAAATAGATGGTGCTGTACGGTTATATAGATATAAATCACTACCATAAATGTCTTCTACTTGAACTCCTGCTTCTTTAGCAACAAGTTTCATGAAATCACCTGGTTGACAATCAGCTCCACCAAATAAAGGAAGCATATCAATTTGTTTATTATATGCATAACCATCATTAACTGCTCTGTTCATATGAATAGCCATGTTTGGAATTAAAACTAAATCACGATCAATATTAATTAATTGTGTCTTTAATTCATTTCCATCTTTAATTAATAAACGTCCAGCAATAGATAATGGTTTATCAAACCAAGTTGAACAAATCATTCCTCCATAACCTTCTGTATTTAATTGTGTGTATTTACCCTTAACTTCTAATTCAGCATTTTCTTTTAATTTGAAAGTTGGGCAATCACTATGTGAAGCAGCAACATTAAAACTATAATCATCTAAATTGCTTCCGACCTTTAAAGCAATAATACTTGAATTATTACGTGTTACATAATATTTTCCACCTGGAGTCATTTTCCAAGGTTTTCCCTCTAATAATTCAACAAATCCATCTTTATTTAATTCTTCTTTGATATTTTCAACAGCATGGAATGCTGTAGGACTTTTTTGTAAAAAGTCTAATAATTCTTTTGAAATTTCCCTATACATTTTCTAACACCTCTTCTATATTTTATCACAATTATTCTGTAATAGCGTTAGCTTTTTCTCTTTTAGCAATAGCTGGTAAAATTAATCCTAATGCAGTTAACACAACAGGAGTAATAATATTTAAAGCCATTGTAAATAAATCAGTTGAATAAACACCCATGATACAACATGCAGCTGTTACAAAGAAACACCAACCACCAAAGAATAAAGCAACTGGTTGACTCTTTACAAAACGATAATCAGCTGGAATCTTATCATAAGCTTTTCTTAAACCAATATAAGCTAAGAATACCCAAATATAACGCATTGGCATACATACAGAATTTAATTTATTTAATTGTGCTAACACTCCGGCAGCACCTTGTCCACCAACGATTTGAATTAAAATGATACTTCCTGATAAAACAACAACCATTTTAATTCCGTTAACATAAGCACCATATTTATTTTGTTTTAATAATTTAGATGGAATAAATTGTCTAGCATCTTCATTATCTAATAACATTCTAAGTGGTGCATCAATACTTAATACAAGTGTTGAGAATTGACCAATCATATTACATAAAGCGTAAATAATTAGTAATGCATCTCCCATATGATAGTATTGACCTAATTTTTGGAATGACCAGTAAGCACCATTTGATACATAGGAGTTAAATGATTCAGCAGAACCATTGATCACATTTGGATCAAACATCATACCCATTGCAAATGTACCTAAAATAGCACATACCATGACCATGATTGCAAGTGCAATCATCCCTTTTGGGAATCCTTTTGAAGGATTTTCTACTTTGTTTACATAAGGTGAAATTTTTTCACATCCACCTACTGCAAATACTAAAATAGAAAGTGATGTAAAATAATTGACATTAAATTGTGGAACAATTTTGTCAAAACTAAAATCTAATGATAAATATCCCCCATTTGGATTAATTGCTGGTGCAGCAAACATCATTAAGATATATAAGATTGACATAACGAACATACTTGTTCCTGCAAGTGTTGCTAATTGTTTAAGTGGGTTTAACCCTCTACTAGCAAACCAACAGAAGAATAAGAATACTGCAAGTGTTGCAAGTTGCACATATAATGTTGGAAGTGAATCATAAACTTCAGCATTTCTAAAGATTGCCCAGCTTAATGCTTTTAAACCTCCACTACCTTTACTTGCAATATAAGTAACGTGACATGCCCAATATGTCCATCCAGCGTAGTATGCAAGTTTAGGACCAAATGTTTCATGTACCCAAGAACTTACTCCTCCACCAGAATTTTTAAACGCAGACCCTAGTTCCCCTACCATTAAAGCATAAGGAACAAAATAAAGTGCGAACATTAATACCCAACTAAAAACTACTTGGATACCATTGAAGTAGATAAAGCCATTTAAAACGTTTCCAAATCCCCAAACAGTAGAAAACGCCATGAAAGCTAAACCATACCACTTGATTTTTTTTGAATCTTCCATGTTTTACCTCCGTATTTTTTTGAATAACTTAAGGCCGTTTATTCTTATATAAAATACAAATATTGTACTTCACGATACACAATTATACCGTATTTTGTCGATAAATGCTATATATTTTACCTCATTGTATTCCTTTTTAGACATTTACCCATAAATTGTCTAAAAAATCACACAATTATTTCAAAATATAATATTCTATTTTTATCATCAATAAACTTTTATTATTATCTATTGTGATTTAACACCAAATATTTACCTTTAAGTACTACTTCTATTCATCAAATAAATAAAAGCTTTGTTAAAATAATTCAAAAGAGGTGACAAATATGGAAAATACATTATATTTTAAAGACATGATTCATTGTGATCAAAACAATTATCCTAAAAAAATCTACAAAGTAGAATATTCTAAAATGTTGATAGAAATTTTAGATAGTGATCACATTCAAGGTAGACCCTTCTATTTTAGCAGTCCTCATTCTAGAGACGATTTTATCAAACAAATTAAAGATCATATTTTAAGAATCAATTATGAGGAATTAGAAAAAATACAACACTATTGGAAAAAGAACATAAAATAATTTTGAGAGGTTTTCCCTCTCTTTTTTACTATTTTATATTTTATATATAATGTATAATGTAGATAATAGGAGAAGAAAAGCTATGAAACTAAATGGAAAATGTCCAAAATGTCATCATCAAAAAATTATTCAAATCAAGGATACATTTCACTCTAATGCAGCTGGAAGCATTGCACAAGCGACACATTTTTTCACTAAAACCTAACTAAAGATAAATGTTGGTAAGTATCTTTTGAAAAACTAATCAAATA
>JAUNWT010000130.1 GCA_030540195.1 Bacillota bacterium
GTTGTCCCCTAAAGTAAACCCCCAAAGTTGAGACCCCTAAATTATTTGATTACCCTAAATATTTAAATGTAAAAAGCAAGTTCAAATGAACTTGCTTTTTATATGATTTATTTTGTGTCTTATTTGTTATAATGTTGTCTACTGATTTTTCTAATTATAGCCACTAGAATTGTCAAAGAGACAATAAGGCAAGTAGGCCATAGTATTTCATTTGTAGAATCCCCAGTATGTGGATTGTTATTTTGATTAGATGATGGATTTGAAGAATTTAGAGAAACAGTACTAGTGTTTTTGCGATTTGTAAATGCAGCTTCAATTGTTTCATCTTTTTTGATTATTCCTTTGTCTCCTATAGAGGTTACAGTGTAGTCTTTATTTTCATTTTCCGTTACTGTATATTTAGTTCCTGCAGGTAATCCAATTGCAATAAATTTTTCACTGTGTTTTAACAAGAATTTTGCGACACCATCTTTAAAAGTCATATTACCATATTCTCCATTTATAGAAGAATCATCTAAAAGTACAGTGAAATTAAATGATTTTGATTTACTAGCTTCATCACCAATGACGGTTTTAGAAACAATTAAGTTTCCAATATTTTTATCTGAACTAGGAGGATTGTTCTCCTTATTAGATTGATAGATGTTTGTAAATGTAACAGAAACATCAGTTTGTGTATTCTCTGTTTTTTCTTTATTAGAATTTTTATTTGATGAAGAGTTTACTGTTACATTTGTAGAAAGTCCCGTTTGCGCTTTAGCGCCATTAATTGAAAATAATGTTGATTTATAGTTTTTTGAGTTGGTGTAGTTTCTGTAACTGTATATTCTCCTTGAATTAAATTTGAAAGTAAGACACTTTGGTTTGCTTTTATTTTTATTTTACCTTCGCTTGGAATAGGTTGTGCTGTGTTTCCGTCTATACTATATTGTCCAGAAGCAGCAACATTATCTTTTGTTATAACAAATTCAAATTCGGTTGATTCATTTGGCAAACCTGTACCTGTTACTTTTTTTGTTATTATTAAATTACCGTATTGTTTAGGTGGAATATATTGATTATCTACTGTAAGATAAATTGTATGTTTATCATCATCAATTTCTATTTGTGAATAAATAGGTATAAAGTTATCAGGGACAGGATCCTCAACGATTGAATATGTTAAAGGAGCCAATGTGGCAGGATCAGGTAATCCTGAAAATGTCATGGTCCAATTATTTGCTTCATTTAATTCAAATGAATTAAGAATATTATCTCCTAATTTTAAATGTAGAGTAATAGGTGTTTTTTTATTTTCATTGGTATTTGACCATGTTTTTTTAACAGTAAGAGTATAATCATATTCTTTTTCATCGCCAACGATAATGCCTCCGTTTGAACCAATTCCACCACCACGTTGAGATTGGTTGTTACGAATAATTAGTGAGGAAGCACTTATTGCAGCAGCTTTTGTACCATCTGATAAAAGAGATTTTAATGCAATAGATTCTGAATAATTAGTAATCGGATTTAATGGTTTATTGTTTTCGTTAGATGTGTATCGAGGTGAATCACTTGGATATCCAAGAATACTATTGGCTTCAATTTTTCCATCTTCATGCCAAAAAACTTGTCCACCGCCTAATACTCGATCAGCAAGTGTTAATGAATGTTTTTTTGATGATAATTTAACGGATGCGATATCGTCACCAGCACCATCTGAAGTGTTATTATAGATTGCAGCTCCGTTATTGACAAAAAATGATGCATCGCCAGTAGGACATGTCCAAAGTCCACCCCCTAATACAGTAGCATGATTTTCTTTAACTACGGCATTATGAATTTTTAAAACATAAGGTGTAGCTCCTACATAAACACCACCACCTTGTTTTTCTGCAATATTATTTTCAATTGTACCACCACTAAGAGAAACACGATGAGAAGCTACGTAGACTCCACCGCCACATCCATTATCTCCATCAGACCCAGTAGTGTGCATTTTTGCAGTGTTGTTACTGATGGTACCACCGTTCATGGTAAATGCTGCAGGATAATATTTACTAAATAGGTCAATGTTCCAACCAGGTGACCCAGCAACGCTTTCCCAACCGCAGGCAGCACAAACGCCACCTCCTTCACCACCATCAACTGTATTTTTGGTAATGGTTCCGTTATTCATTGTTACTTCTGCATTTCTTTCAATATAAATTCCAGCACCTGCACCTTGAACAAAATCTTGATTTGCTTTTGTTGTAAATCCATAGGCAGTATTATTTTGAATTGTACCACCATTCATAGTCATTGTAGCGCGATTAGTATAATCTAGACCGAGTAGAAAAACACCAGCTCCACGGCATCCTTTATTGTTTTCTATTGTACCACCATTTAGATTAAAAAAGGCTGGGCCGTTTCCACGAGAATCACTACCACTACAAATAAATACAGCACATGATTCAATTTGTTGTCTACTATCCATTTGACATATTGTACCATTTTCCATATTAAATGTTCCGCCACAACAAACTCTAACGCCACCATAAAGTCCACGATCTATAATAGCATTTTTGATGGTTCCTCCTTCCATGTTGAAGAGTGCTTTTTTCCCGCATACAAGTACAACACCAGTATTTCGCGAACGACCTTCTAACAAATTACCATTAAAATCTAATATGCCTTCTTTTAATGTAAAAGTACCTTTTGTTTCGATAATTCCTTCACCGGTATTAGATATTAGAAATGTTAGATTCCCATCAATTGTTAAAGAAGCACCTTCTTGTACTAAAAAGAAGGTAGATTTATCGTTTTTCCGTGTGATTTGATGAGCTGTATTATCGCTTGTTATTTTGACTTGAATACCGGTTGGGATTGTTAAACAATTTGATATTGAAATATCTTTTGTAATTTGAATTATTCCATCTTTTGTATCTGAGTCTATAATAAATTGAAGAGCATCTTCTATTGTATCATAACCGTTTTCTCCAACTATAATCGCATTTTCATTGTTTGTATTGTTATTGGTTTCTATAGCGTGTGTTGTTATACCGTTTGAAAGGGAAATAATCGCTAACGCGATTACTAGAAAAAATACGAACATACGCTTGATATAGTGTTGTTTCATTTTTTTACCTCGCATAAATTATAATTATTTTTAATGTTTTGATAATAATATTTGTAATCAGCTAATTCATGAAATTTACGTAACTATAAGTTAGAATAATTTCTTGTTTGTTATTAAACTAATACATTATAAAAAATAATTGTTTTTATATAAAATACTTTTGTTTATTAGATTTATAGTCAGCTTTTTGAAATTATTTGTTACAAAATAACTATTATTCCATTACATTTAATAGCAACTTCCCTTTTTTATTTTTAGTTGCAATGATATTCTTTCCATTTGATTATATTAGTTAAATGAATTTAGATAATGCTGTCACTCCTTTCTATAAATATATAAGAATTTAAAAGATAATAAGAGTGGGTGATTGATCATACACAAATAAATTTAGAAGAAATTTGGAAATGTTTCCTATTGTAGAGGTTAG
>JAUNWT010000131.1 GCA_030540195.1 Bacillota bacterium
ATTTAATACTTATTTTAATAGCTTATTGTAAAGTAAGCTATTTTTTATTTTTTAGTGTATAAAGTGTATAAAAAATATTTAAGAGTAATAAAAAGATAAATAATTTTATTGCTTGTAAATAAACAGTTTAACGAAGAAAATAAATGATAAAGAAGAAAAAGTGTATAAATTAAAAAAATAGTGTATAAATGAAAGGAAAAGAGATAAAATATGCTATTTGAATAAAAAGCGGTTATATTTTATACTACAGTTGCTAAGTAAAAAGAAACAACTGATCGATCAAATATTCAATTTACTTGATATTAGCAAATTTAAAGAGAGGGAAGATTTATGAAAATATTATTAATGTGTGCTAATGGTTTATCAACTGGTATTTTAATGAATAAGATGAATCAATGGGCAAAACAAAATAACGAAGATTTAGAAGTTAAAGCAATTCCAATTGATGATTATTTAAGTGTTTATAAAGATTATGATGTCTTATTAGTGGGACCACAAATGAGATATAAAATTAAAGATGTTCAAAAAGCAGTAACTGATCGACCTTCAGCTGTTATTAATCCTTCAGATTACGCTTTAGGTAATGTTGAAAATATTATAAAAGAAGTAAAAAGAATGATAAAGGAGGGAAAGTAAATGGATAAGTTTATGCACTTTGTTGAAGATAAAATGTCTCCAATCGCTGATAAGTTAGGCGAACAAAGACATTTATCTGCGATGCAAAAAGGTTTTATGACAGTATTACCCTTAATCTTTGTTGGGGCAGTATTTATGGTTATTGCTAATCCACCAGTAACTGCAGACATGGTTAAATCTGGAGGCGTTTGGTCAATTTTTTCTGGATGGTTTAATTTTGCTACTAAGTATAAAATGGCTATTTTAGTTCCATACAATATGTCAATGGGATTATTAGCATTAGCAGTTACCTTTGTTATTGCTGATAATTTAGCAACTTCATATTCAATGAAAGGAATTACTAATGGTTTAACTGCACTTGTTGTTTTTCTATTAGTTGCAGCACCAGCAAATTATTTAGCTTTAGCTGATGGAACAACTCCATTATTGATGAATTGTACATATTTAGGTGCACAAGGATTGTTTACTGCTATTATTGTTGCTTTATTAACAGTAGAAATTACAAGATTTTGTGAAATGCACAATATTACAATTCGTTTGCCAGAGATTTGTCCACCAGCATTAACAAATTCTTTTAGAACAATTGTACCTATGGTTATCAATGTTTCTATATTTTATATTTTAAGTTTATTGAGTAGTAATTATTTAGGAATGTCAATTCCTGCACTTATTGAAAAAGTTTTAGCAACACCAGTTGCAGCAGTTAACTCTGTTCCTGGTTCAATATTCTTATGTGCATTTATGTTGTTGCTATGGTGTTGTGGAGTGCATGGACAAATGGTTACTATGGCACTTACTGCTCCAATTACAACAGCAGCTTTTACAGCGAATGCAGCATTAGTTGCAAAAGGTCAAGCACCAATTTTCCATCCTATCTTTATGACATTAGGTATTGGTTTTTTAGGAGGAACAGGAAATACTCTTGGACTATGTATTTTATCTTGTTGGAAAGCAAAATCACAACAATTAAAAGCTTTTGGGAAAGCAACAATTGTGCCTAGTATTTTTAGAATTTCAGAACCAGCATTATTTGGAGCACCAATTATGTTTAACCCTGTATTAATGCTTCCTTTCATTGCTAATGGATTAATCGTAGCTATTCTTTATTGGCTAGCATGTTCATTTGGTTTATTGACAGCACCTTATTTATTAATTAGTGGGACTTATCCTGTTTTCCTAAGTCTATTTGTTTACTGTTTAGATTGGAGAGTATTCATTTTTATTGCCTTAATGATTCCACTAACATTAGCTATTTGGTATCCATTCTTTGTAGCTTATGATCATTCTTTATGTAAGAAAGAAGAAGCAGCAAAATTAGCTGAGGAGGAAGCATAAAGTGAGAACTTTACCAAAAGATTTCTTATGGGGTGGAGCAATAGCTGCTAATCAAGTAGAAGGTGGCTATAATGAAGATGGTAGAGGTCTTGCTAACATGGATGTAGTTCCAAATGGAAAAAATCGTTTTCAATATATGTTTGGAAATGTACAAGATTTATCTTTTAAAGAAGATGAAAAATATCCGGTTTTAAATGGGATAGATTTCTATCATCGTTATAAAGAAGATATTGCATTATTTGCGGAAATGGGATTTAAGGTTTTAAGATTATCTATTTCATGGTCAAGAATATTTCCTCGAGGGGATGAAGAAAGACCGAATGAAAAAGGATTACAATTTTATGATGATGTTTTTAAAGAATTAAAAAAATATCACATTGAACCTTTAGTAACGATTTCTCATTACGATTTTCCACTTTATTTAGTAAAAGAATATGGTGGTTTTAAAAGTAGAAAAATGGTTGATTTCTATAAGAAATATGCAACAGTTTTATTTAAAAGATATAAAGGTATTGTACATTATTGGCTTACCTTTAATGAAATTAATGATACATTAATTTTGCCTTATTTATCAGCAGGTGTTGTTATTGATCCAAATGAAGATAAAGAACAACAGTTATATAATGCAGCTCATCATATTTTATTAGCAAGTGCGTGGGCAGTAAAAATTGGTCATGAAATTGATCCAACAAATAAAATTGGGAATATGTTTGCAGGAGGTACATGGTATCCATATACATGTCATCCTCAAGATGTATTTGCAACAATTACAAAAAATAGAGATGCATTCTTTTTCTGTGATGTACAGGCGAGAGGGTACTATCCATCATATAAATTAAGAGAATTAGAAAGAAAAGGAATAACTATTCCATTTGAAGATGATGATAAAGAAATTCTTAAAAATAATACGATTGATTTTCTTTCATTTTCATATTATGCAACACATGTTGTTAGTGGTGACGAAAAACTCAATGAAGAGATTAAAAATAATCCCCTTGCTACTTTAAAAAATCCGTATTTAGGTGAAATTTTATATAAAAGACAAGATGATCCAATGGGTTTACGTAATACATTGAATATGTATTATGATCGTTATCAAAAACCATTATTTATTGTTGAAAATGGTACTGGAACAAATGAAGTATATGTCGAAGGTGAAGAAATCAATGATGAAAGACATATTGAGTATTATCGAGAACATATTAAAGCATTAAAGGATGCTGTTATTATAGATGGCGTTGATTTAATGGGATATACAACATGGGGATGCATTGATTTATTAAGTGCTTCATCTTGTCAAATGTCAAAAAGATATGGATTTATTTATGTAGATTTAGATGATGAAGGCCATGGAACGATGAATAGATATCGAAAAAAATCGTTTTATTGGTATAAAAAAGTCATTGAAACAAATGGCGAGGATCTAGATTAGTTTTATAATTTTTCTTCCTTAATAATATATAAAACTGAATAATAGAGGATATCATACGAATAAGTATGATATTTTCTTTATATAA
>JAUNWT010000036.1 GCA_030540195.1 Bacillota bacterium
ACTACAAATATTTCTTACATTTAAGTTGTCCGAAATCTTGACATAGTACCAATCTCTTCTTCCCTATATGCGAGGAATAAAGTTTGTAAGATATAAGAAAAGAATTAAAGATTTGATTGAATTGTTGTCATATAATATGGAACAAGAAGAAATAAGAAATATAATCGATTCATTATAAATTATAAACAAGAGAAGGTTTTAGAAAAATGAATAGAAATGAATTTTTAGAAGTTTATTTCTTTTTGTCAATGAAGGACATAATAGTATTTTAAAATAAACGTCTAAATTATTTAAATGAATCATCTAGAGAATTTTAATATAAAGTAAAATAATAAAAAGCTTTATTCTCTTATCCTAAAGAGAACATAAAGCTTTTTTATTATCTCTAAATATTTAAAATTGGTAAAAAATGACCGCTTATGTTCAATATATGACCGCTCGGTAAACATCTATAGATTGTAAATGATGGAATATGTATAATTTTAATTATAAAGTAATTTTATTTTACAAATTGCTATTAAACATAGTGTATACGGGAGGGCGTATATTTTATAAAATGTATGTAAGTATTATAAACAGGAGGAGATTTAATGGAAAAAAACACAGGTAAAGAAAATAAAATTTGTAAGGTTGTATATTTTGATGAAGATTCGGTTACAGATTATATTCAAATCATTGAAGGTGGAAAATTAGAAAAAACAACACAGCTTTTAGATGAAAATGATAATAATGGCGAAACTGGCGTTGAAGCAGGTATCACAGTTGGAACAAAAGGTTTTTTTAAAGGATTACTTGGTTTAGAAGCAAAGGCAGAGATTAATTCTGAACTTAAGGCATCATTTAATACTAATAGAATGGTAAAAAATATACTTCAAAATACCATACTAACAGATTTCATTAATTTGATTGATGAGAGAAATAGTTCAATAAATAAATTTAAAGGATATAAATTAACGGTACCGAAAGATTCAATGACATATATGGCACTAGTTGCTCCTTATCTTTCTATGATTAGCAATAGTGATATTTCTGCAGGAGAATTTAACATTGCAATAGATAAATTAGATTCAACATTAAAAAATGCAAAAGGATACTATGAATTTGTTGGTGTTTTGGATTCTGAAACGGTTATTTTTAGATTTAATATTGATTCTTTTAAAAATAATTATAAGGTAACTGATTTAATGAAAATGAATATTATTATATATGCAATTAAAGTTGGTGTAAGTAGTTTATCTAAATTAAATTTTAATAATGAATTCGAGATAGATAATATTTTAGATAATCCTGATTATGGTGATAAAAAAAGTAATAGAGATGTTCATAATGAAAGTGAATATGATGTATATGATGTATTATTGGCGGGAGTTGAATTTGAATGATTGAAAATATAAAAATTTTTTATGGATCAAAAAAAGATTTTGAAAAATTTGTAGAAGACAACATTAATTATTATGATGACACTATTCCATTTATGGATTTGATACAACATTATAATGCACGCTTGCGTCCAAGTGAATCAGGGACATCCGAGGAACAATTAGCTCAAAAAATTTATGTGGATAATTGTATAGTTAGAACGGATGATTATGGTTCTGTGTTAGAACATGCATTAGCAAATTTTGCAGGTGTTGTAACATTGAATCATAATATAGGTACATTATTTTTACAAAATCCGCCTAAGAGAGTAAAAGCATCTTTAGAAAAATATGCTGATTCAATAGATTATCATTATTCTAAATATTATAATTTGGAGAGAAAGTCATTAAAGACAATATATCAAAATTTAGAAAATGATATTTTAGGACAGGATAATTGTAAAAAGCAAATTGTTAGTTCACTTTACCGAATGGCTACTAAAAAAAATAATAAACCGGTTGTTTTATTGCTATATGGACCATCGGGTGTTGGAAAAACAGAAACAGCAAAAAGTATCAGTAAATCTTTTGGTGGAAAATTGTTGAGAGTACAGTTTTCAATGATGCAGACGAATGAAGCTTATAATTATATTTTTGGGGCGGAACATTCTAAAGGAAGTTTTGCACGTGATATGTTAGAAAGAGAATCTAATGTAATATTAATAGACGAATTTGATAAGGTAAATCCATTGTTTTATAATGCATTTTATGAATTATTTGACGAAGGTAAGTTCGTAGATACTAATTATGAAGTAGATTTGAAAAATGCGATTATACTATGCACATGTAATTTTTTAAATATAGATGAAATAATTAAAGCTTTAGGTCCGGCAATGTATTCAAGAATAGGATGCTGTATAAAATTTTTTGATTTAAGTAATGAACAAAAAAATCAAATAGTTGATAATTGGTACGATTCTATATTAAAAACACTTAATAATCAAGAAAGAGTTTTTGTTAATAGTACCAATATTTTGAAGTGGTTTAAGGAAAATATTAATAGATATGATAATATAAGAATTTTAAAAACAAAATTAGAAAATGCAATTTTTAATGTGCTCGCAGAAGAATTTGTTTTAAAAAAGTAGTTTACTTATAAAAATTAATAAATAAAAAAATAAGGAATGGCATAGTAAAACTTAAGATAAAATTGTATATATTTTACAATTTTTATCAAAAAGAATGTAATTAATGAAAAAGGTGACAGTAATCTATTAATAGGTAGTAAACAAGGAGATGATAATGAAAAATGAATTGGCAGGATATAAAATCTTCTTTTTTGAAATATAAAAAATACATATGTGAGCAATATGATATATTTGATTGTTTATTTTTGATAGGAGTTTTGGTTTTAATAAGCGTAATAATTGATTACTTTAATCAAATAACATGGATTTGTAATAAGTTTGGGATGCCGATAATAATTTGTGTTCTAATTTTGATTTTCATAAAATTATTTTCATTAAAAGTGATTAGTTTGTTTTCGTTGAAATCAATAAATTATTGTGATTTTTACAATATTTCAATTTTAGGTGGAACAATTGGTTATTTTTTGATTGCTATAATTTTTAATAAGACATTATACTTAACAAAAACAAAGGTGATAATTTGTATATCAATATTTATAATTACTTTGTTATTTTTATTTCGCAGGGTGAAAATATTAAGTTGCAATCAAAGTGTAGAAAATAAAAATGTGTACAGTTTAAAAGAACTTTATGATAATACAATTCCTGACGATGTTGAATTTATATTTATTAATGATGAAGAAGCTGATTACGATCTTTTAAATAGAGATTACATTATTTCACAAATAACGAATACTATTATAAATTGCCATTATAATTCGAAGTTTGTAATGTCTTTAAAAGGAGAGTGGGGTTCTGGTAAAACAACTATTTTAAAGAATGTTAAAAAGAAATTGTTAGAAGAAAAGGATAGAAATATTGTATTTATTGATACATTCGAACCATGGTCGTATAACGATGATGAATCATTAGTTTATGCATTTTTTGATGTAATCATGGAAAATATAGGTTGCGGTTTTAGAATTAATGATGTAAATATATTTGCTAAAGTCTACTTAAAAACAATTATGGCTAATACAAAATTGAAAATCGACGATTTTTTAAAACTAAAAATAGATGTAGCAAGAATAAAGAAGATAATTAATAATTATTTAATTATGAATGATAAAAAGATTGTATTAGTATTAGATAATTTAGAAAGATGTTCAAGTAAACAAATTCTATTTATTTTAAAAATTATTCATAATCTTTTTGATTTTAATAATTTTATATACATACTTTCATATGATGATTCAGAGATGAAAAATCATTTCGGGAAACATTTAGATATTAATTATTCTTATTTAGAAAAAATTATTCAATTAGAATTTTCTGTTCCACAAATTGATCAAGATGTTTTACAAGAAGTAATAACAAAATGTTTGAATAATTATTTAGCACATACTTCGTTGAAACTTGAAGAAGATATAATTCAACAAATAACGAAGATTCTTTGCAATAATACAAAAAATTTAAGAGATTTAAAACGACTTATTAATTCAACATTTAGTTCTTGTTTTAAAAATAATAAATATTTAAATAGTGTAGATATGTTATTGATGGAGTTTATTTCTTTACATAATTATAAATTATGGCATGAAATTTTTTTACATAAAGAGTTTTATATTTCAGAGGATAGATATGTAAATAATAATGAATACATTTTTAATTCAGGTAGGTATAATAGGGATACTACTAATTATTTTAAAGAGTTGTTCACCAAACGAGATTTGGAAGTAACTAAGTATACTGAAATTTTAAGTATTCTTTTCCCTAATGTAAAAACTTACATAGGAAGTCAAAAAAATGATGTAATTGAATTTATTTCTAAGAATTCCTATGAGTATGATACAAATCAGTATCAAATGTCTATTGTTGAAAAAAGAATATATAATGCCAAATTTTTTGATTTATATTTTAATAAATCTGATAATGAATTTGTAGTTATAGATGATAAAATACAAAATTTTATAAATACAATAAATCAAAATGAATTATCTGTATTAGAAATAGAAGAATCATTTCTTAAGATGTCAAAGGTTTATTCTGGATGGGTTGAAAAGTTTACAATGGAAACATTCCAACTTTATGTAGATAAGATTGATAAAGAAAAGATATTATTAGTAGCAGAAGCAATATTTAATACTTGTAAAAAACTAAACAAATCTGTCCTTTTTGTTCAATTAAATTCATTTGGAAGATCTATTGTGGTGATTTCTAAGATGCTTACAATGTTAAATGATAATGAATTTAATTTATTTTTGGATAGTGTACAAAATGATTATAAAAATATTGATTTAATTGATAAAATAAAGTACTACTTATCCCCGGAAAGAACAATATTAGATTTTTATGTAAAACAAGAAAATTTTGAAAGAATAAATGAGCTGTATCAAAACATGTATTCAAAAATAGTGAATGAAAAGATAAATATTTATGATTCTAAATATTTTAGTAAAGATAATATTTGGCTATTTTTTAAGGAAATAGAGTATATTAATTTTTTAAAAACAAAGATGTGTACTGATAATTTGATGTTATTATTAATAGATTCTCTTGTAGAAACTGAATCAACAAAGCAAAGGTATTACATATTAAAAAAAGAATTAATTGATACGCTTTATGGATTTGATAATGCAAAAAGCGATATTTATCGATGTCCAAATAGTAAATTAAAGGATTTTTTAATAGGTGTATTAGAAAATGTTAAATTTGAAAATCAAGAATATATTTATGATGTTGATGAATTTGTTGATATGGATAAACTATATAATGATTTTTTGACTGATATAGGTAATAAGTCAAAGTTAGAAGACGATTTGAATTAACGTGATATTTATATGTTTCTTAAATTTTCTAAAACATAAGATAATATTTTGTAAAAAATTGAAATGTCATATCAAATGTGCTATTCTTTTGAAGAAAGAAATGAGGGAAATTGATATGAAAGTATTAAAAAAGGTAATATCATGGCCTGTAGTACTAACAATTCAAGTTATTACTTCAGTTGCTTTGCTATTCTTATTATTTAAATTAGGTGTTGTACCAACTAAATATATGATTATTTTAGTTGTTGTATTAGCACTTCTTACATTACTTATGTATTTCTTTATGAAACCTTCAAAAGGAAAACATGCAGTCAATGCAAGACAATCTATTGGAAAGATTATTTCATTAGTATTAAGTATTGTTTTATTAATTGGTTCTGTTTATGTAGCTAAAGGAAGTTCTACATTAAATAAAATCTCTAGTGCAGATAAAACAACAGTACACTATGCAGTATTAGTATTAAAAGATAGTAAAATCAAAAGCTTATCAGATCTTAAAAATGAATCTATTGAATATAATTTACAATATGATTCTAAAAAAGATATGAATCAAATTATTGCTAAAGCTAAAAAAGAACAATCAAGTATTTCATATGATGAAACAAGTGATGATTATTCTAAATTAGCTGATGATCTTTATAATAATACTGTACATGCTATTTTAGTAAATACAGCATATAACGGTATGTTTGAAGAAGCACATGAAAACTTTTCAAGTGAAACAAAAGAAATTTGGTCTTATGAAGTTGATTCAAAAGTAGAAAACTTCGCAAAAGATGTAGATGTAACATCGAAGGCATTTACAATTTATATTTCAGGTATTGATACATACGGTAAAGTGTCAAGTGTTTCAAGATCAGATGTAAATATGATTGTAACAGTAAATCCTAATACAAAACAAGTTTTAATGTCGTCTATTCCTAGAGATTACTATGTAACATTAGCTAATAAAGGTAAAAAAGATAAATTAACTCACTCGGGATTAGCCGGACCTGAAAATACAGTTAAAACAATGGATAACTTCTTAGGTATTGATATTAACTATTATGCACGTGTTAATTTCACTTCATTAATTACTATGGTTGATGCCTTAGGTGGTATTGATTTAGTTCCAGATGCTACATTTACAACTACTTCTGATACAAAAGTATCTTTTAAAGAGGGAGTATCAAAACATATTAATGGTCAAGAAGCATTAGCTTTTGCAAGAGAAAGATATGCTCTTGGTGGAGGAGATAATACACGAGTTAAACATCAACAAGATGTATTGATGGCTATGTTAAAGAAAATGATGTCTCCTGCAATTATTACAAATTATTCAAGTGTTTTAAATTCAATTGCAGGAAGCTTTGAAACAAATATGGCTTCTAGTGATATTACTGATTTAATTCAAATGCAAGTGAATGATATGGCATCATGGACATTTGTTCAAAAACAATTTGATGGAAAAGGCGTAATGCAAACAGGTGGTGCATATATGCCAAATAATAAATTATATTATATGATTCCTGATGATAATAGTGTTGCTGAAAATGTTTCGGCCATCAAAGCTGTGTTAAATGGACAAACAGTGGAATAGATAAAAAAGAGTTTAGCAAGCAGTGTAGCTTTCTAAACTCTTTTTGATTTACGATATTATACAAAAAAGCTATGAAATTTTTATATGAATTTCATATCTTTTTTACGCTAAAATTTGACATAAAGTGGCAAATATGGTAGATATATGCTATTATTGATGTAAGTTGTATTAGAATGTCAAAAAATGAAAGTATATATAGTTTGGGAGATGTTATAGAAATGGATAAACAGAAAGCACTGCGTGTTTTTGGACTTTTTATTGCGGATATAGTCACAATAGTTGTAAGTGTTTATGGTGCATTAATTTTAAGATTTAATGGTCCAATTGAGGCAATGTATTTGCATCGAGCAAATTTGATGATTATACCAATTATTGTGGTATGTTATGGAATCTTATATGCCTTTGAAATGTATAAAGGAATATGGAAATATGCTTCGATTGCTGAATTGTGGAATATTATTTTTTCATCAATTACTTCAACTTTAGCAATTATTATTATTAGTTATGTATCAGGTAATACTTTACCTGCAACATGCTATCTAATGATATTAGTAATTCTTGTCGCTGGATTATGTGCTTCTAGATTTTCTTATCGTTTAATAAGAATGTTTAGAAGAGAATATCTTCATAATGAAGATTCTAAAAAGAGTAGAGTACTTATTTATGGAGCAGGGAGCGCTGGTGAAAAGATTTTAAGAGAAATTGTAAACGCAAGTGGTTTGCATAAAGAAGTTGTTTGTTTTATTGATGATGATAATAATAAATGGACAAGAAAGATTCATAATGTAAGAATTAAAGGTGGACGAGATGTTTTAAAATCAGTATGTAAGGAAGAAAAGATAGATGAAATCATCGTGGCGATGCCTTCGGCTGATCGTAAACAGCTTGCAGAAGTATTGAATATTTGTAAAGAAACAAAATGTAAGTTAAAAAGAGTTCCTGGATATTATCAAATATTAAATGGTGAAGTTCATTTATCTGATTTAAAAGATGTCGAAGTTCAAGATTTACTTGGAAGAGATCAAATAGAAGTGAATCTTTCTGAAATCATGGGTTATGTAAAAGATAAAGTTGTTATGGTTACTGGAGGAGGAGGATCTATTGGATCTGAATTATGCAGACAAATCGCTGCAAGTAATCCTAAACAATTAATTATTGTAGATATTTATGAAAATAATGCTTATGATATTCAATTAGAATTAAAAGATAAATATCCACATTTAAATTTGGAAACATTAATTGCTTCTGTTAGAAATACAGATAAAATTAATCATTTATTTGAACAATATCATCCAGATATTGTTTATCATGCAGCTGCACACAAACATGTTCCATTAATGGAAGATTCACCATGTGAAGCTGTTAAAAACAATGTGTTTGGTACATTAAATGTGGTACGTGCTGCTGATAAATATGGAACTAAGAGATTTATCTTAATTTCCACAGATAAAGCAGTTAACCCAACAAATGTTATGGGTGCGACAAAACGTATGTGTGAAATGATTGTTCAATCATACAATAAAAAATCAAATACAGAATACGTAGCTGTACGTTTTGGAAACGTACTAGGATCAAATGGATCTGTTATTCCATTATTTAAAAAACAAATCAAAGCAGGGGGACCGGTTACGGTAACACATCCTGATATCATAAGATACTTTATGACAATACCTGAAGCAGTATCGCTTGTATTACAAGCAGGTGCTTATGCTAAAGGTGGGGAAATCTTTGTCTTAGATATGGGAGAACCTGTTAAGATTGATGATATGGCAAGAAACTTAATTAAGTTATCAGGATATGAACCTGATATCGATATTAAGATTGAATATACAGGTTTAAGACCTGGTGAAAAACTCTTTGAAGAATTATTGATGAAAGAAGAAGGAATGCAAGATACTCCTAATAAACTTATTCATATTGGTAAACCAATTGAATTAGATGAAGAAAAATTCTTTAATCAATTAGTTCATTTAAAAGAAGTTGCTTATCAAGATAGTACAGATATTAGAAAAGATATCAAAGAAATTGTTGATACATATCAACCTCAAAATATTTAAAAAAAGATAAATAGCAGTAATCGTCGCAGGGTCGCGTTATGAAAGTTTATCTGTCATACCTTCCTTAGTCGAATAACGTTCGTTATTCGATGGGCGAAGCGTATCTAAAAGGAGGTTTATATGTTTGACAATTGGTATGTAGTTCAAGTAAGAACAGGAAAAGAAGAAGAAATAGCTAAAAAATTACAATTTCATATAGATCATGATGTTTTATTAGAATGCTTTATTCCATATTGTAAAAGACAAAAGAAATTTAGAGGTAAATGGCAATTAGTTGAAGAAGTCTTATTTAAAGGATATATCTTTGTTATAACTGATAAAATAGATGATTTATATACACAATTGAAAGAAATAACTGATCTTACAAAGTTGTTAGGAAATGATGGAGAAGAGATTTATCCAATATATCCTCAAGAAGCACTATTTCTTGCAAGGTTTAGTACAGAAGACCATATTGTGGATGTATCAAAAGGTTACATTAAAGGTGATACAATTATTATTACCGAAGGACCACTTATGGGCTTAGAAGGATATATTACAAAAATAGATCGACATAAACGTATTGCTTACGTTGATGTCAATCTGCTTGGACAAGTTTCAAGTGTTCAAGTAGGACTAGAAATTATAAGAAAAGACTAACAAAAAAAGCATAACATTGTTATGCCTTTTTTTGCATATAGAAAGGGGTAAATTATGAAACATAAAAATATACCATTTTCACCGCCTGATATGAGTGAAGACGAAATAAATGAAGTGGCTGATACATTAAGAAACGGATGGATTACGACTGGTCCAAAAGTAAAAGAATTTGAACGAAAAATTGCTGATTTTGTAGGTGTTAATAAAGCAGTTTGCTTAAATTCTCAAACAGCTTGTGCAGAAATGGCACTTAGAGTATTAGGTGTAGGAGAAGGAGATGAAGTTATTGTTCCTGCTTATACTTATACAGCAAGTGCATCGGTTGTATGTCATGTGGGTGCTAAACTTGTATTAGTTGATGTACAAAAAGATAATTTAGAAATGGATTATGATGCGTTAGAAAATGCAATTACTGAAAGAACTAAAGTTATTATTCCTGTTGATCTTGGGGGAGTTCCTTGTGATTATAATCGAATTTATGAAATTGTAGAAAAGAAAAAACATTTATTCAAACCAAACAATAAAATTCAAGAGGCTATGGGAAGAATTTCAGTAAATGCTGATACAGCACATGCTTTTGGTGCTTCATGGCATGGAAAAATGTGTGGATCTATTGCTGATTTTAGTTCATTTAGTTTCCATGCAGTAAAAAACTTAACTACTGCAGAAGGTGGAGCTTTAACATGGAGAAGAATCGAAGGTATTGATGATGAAGAAATTTATAAAGAACTTCAATTATTATCATTACATGGACAATCTAAAGATGCTTTAGCTAAAACAAAACTAGGAGCATGGGAATATGATGTTGTTGCTCCACTTTATAAATGCAATATGACTGATATTATGGGTGGCATTGGTCTTGCTCAAATGAGAAGATATTCAAGTATGTTACAAAGAAGAAAAGAAATTATTGAAAAATATGATGAAGCCTTTAAGCCTTTAGGAATTAAAGTATTGAATCATTATGATGAAAATCATCAATCAAGTGGACATCTTTATATTACAAGAGTTCCTAATATTACTGGTGAACAAAGAAATGAAATTATTACAAAAATGGCTGAAAGAGGAATTGCTTGTAATGTACATTATAAACCATTGCCATTGCTTACAGCTTATAAAAATTTAGAATTTGATATTGAAGATTATCCAAATGCCTATAATCAATTCATCAATGAAATTACTTTACCACTTCATACAAAATTAAGTGATGAAGATGTAGAATATATTATTGAAAACTATAAGGAGATTGTTTCATGCTTGTAAAAGAGTGGAATGAATTACCTGATTTCATGCAGGTAGAAGAAGTAAAACCTTATTATGAAATATTAAAAAAGAAAAAAGGACAATTAATATTAAAGAGAATCTTTGATATTGTCTGTTCTTTTATTCTCATTGTTCTTTTATCACCGGTTCTTTTATTCTTAGCTATTTGGATCAAATTAGATTCAAAAGGACCTGTGTTTTATAGACAAGAACGTATAACTCAGTATGGAAAAGTCTTTAGAATCTTTAAATTTAGAACGATGGTTACAAATGCGGATAAAATTGGAACATTAGTAACTACACAAAATGATTCAAGAATTACAAAAGTAGGTAGTAAAATTAGGAAATGTCGTTTAGATGAACTACCTCAACTTTTTAATATTTTTCTAGGTGATATGTCTTTTGTAGGGACAAGACCCGAAGTTCAAAAATATGTAGATGCTTATACAAATGAAATGAATGCGACTTTATTACTCCCTGCGGGAGTGACAAGTCTTGCAAGTATCAAATATCGAGATGAAGATGAAATTATTGAACAAAAAACAAATGAAGGTAAAACTGTAGATCAAGCATATATAGAAGATGTTTTACCTGAAAAAATGAAATATAATCTAAGTTATTTAGATGAATTTAATATAGGGAGGGATTTATCGTTATGTGTGAAAACAGTCATTTAGATAGTATTGAAACGAGTATTATTATTCCTGTATTAAATGAAGAAAAAAATATTGATCGTTTATTAGAAACAATTCATCATCAAACATACACACAAGATAATTATGAAATTATTTTTGTTGATGGTGGATCTAAAGATAAAACCATTGAGTGTATTCAAAAACATAATGAATTTTCTAATATTCGTGTTGTAGATAATCCTAAAAAAACAGCACAACATGCCATGAATATTGGAATTGATTGTGCTAAAGGAAAATATATTATTCGTTTAGATGCCCATAGTTTTTATTGCGAAAACTATTTTGAAGAGTTAGTTAATACATTGAAAAATAACAGTGAAGTGGGTAATGTTGGCGGTGTTTGGCTTGTTGAAGGAGACAATGTGGTAGGGGAAGCGTATGCTAGAGTCTTATCAACATTTTTTGGTGTAGGAAGTTCTGATTTTAGAATTTCAAATGAAGAAAAATATGTTAACACAGTTCCCTTTGGGGCTTTTAGAAAAGATGAAATTGTTAAGATTGGAAAATTTGATTCAAGATTAGAAAGAAATGAAGATTTTGAGTTAAATCTTCGTTATATTCAAAATGGATATAAAGTTTTATTGAAACCAAATTTAGTAATACGTTATAAATGTAGAAATACAATTCCAAATATTATTAAACATGAGATATCGGATGGAGTATGGAATAGTATTTCTTTAAAACTTTGTCCATATACTTTTAGTTTATCACATTTTATTCCAATGTTTTTTGTTATTGGATTAATAGGAGTTGTTCTTTCATTTATTTTAAATATTAATTTATTTAAAATTATTGGATTAGGAGCGGTTCTTTTATATTTATTATTAGATGTTGTTTTTTCAATAATAAATATGAAAAGTAATTTAAAAGAAGGATTATTAACTTTATTATTATACCCACTGCATCATATTTCGTATGGCTTAGGGGAAGTTTTAGGGTTGTTTAAATAGGGGTAGGTGATTAAATATGAATCATAATATTTTTGAGAGGATTAGGATGGTTAATCACAAAGATATTATTGCAATTTTTAAATTTTTACTTGCAGTTGTTTTAGTTCCATTTTTTTATTCCAAAAGGAAAAAAACTTGGTTGATTTGTGAGGATGAACTAGAAGCAAGAGATAATGGTTATTGGCTTTATAAATATATTTGTGAAAATGATCAATTACAAGATGTTGTATATGCAATTAATTACAGTAGTCCAGATTTCAATAAAGTAAAAGATATGGGTAAAACTTGTAGATATGGTTCAATAAATCATTGGATTTATTATCTTTGTAGTGAATATAATATTAGTTCACAAAAAGGTGGAAAGCCTAATGCAGCGGTTTGTTATGTACTTGAAATATATGGGATAATCAAAGATAAAAATATTTTTTTGCAACATGGAATTACATTAAACAACGGGCACTGGCTTCATTATAAAAATACAAAAATGAGGCTTTTTATATGTGGCGCACTAAAAGAGTATACATTTATAAATGAATATTTTGGATATCCAAAGGATAATTTGAAATTATTAGGTTTTCCTCGTTTTGATCAATTATATGATATTGATGTAGATGAGAAAATGATTTTGATTATGCCTACATGGAGAGAATGGCTGAATTATAAAACAAATGCTGTTAATAAACTACATTATGATGGCGTTTTTGAGCATTCAAGCTATTACAAGTATTGGAATGAATTATTATCAAATAAAAAATTTATTAATTTTATTGAAGAAAATAATTATAAAGTCATATTTTTTCCGCATCGTAACGCTCAAAAATATTTAAAATCTTTTTCAACAATTTCAAAAAATATAATTTTATCAAGTTGGAAGAAATATGATGTCCAATTTTTACTCAAAAAGGCGGCAGTTTTAATAACTGATTATTCGAGTGTGGCTATTGATTTTGCGTATATGAATAAGCCAGTATTATATTATACTTTTGATATTGTTGATTTTAGAATTGGACAATATGAAGAGGGATATTTTGATTACGAAAATAACGAGTTAGGCTATTCTGTTAAAAATGTTGATGAAATTATCTCAGTATGTGAAAATTTATCTGAAATGCATTTTAAATTAAATGATGAAAAGATAAATAATATTAATAATTTTTTTGGCATTAGAGATAAAAATAATTGTCAAAGAATTATCGATACTATAAAGGAGTTATAATATGAAAAATATAGGAATACTTGTTTATGATGTATCATTAACTGGTGGCGCTGAAAATGTGGCGATCAATTTATCTGAAGAATTATCAAAAAAACATAATGTTTTTCTAATATCTATTTTTGATAAATTAGGATATTTTCCAAGCAATGCGGTAACATTCTATAATATAGAGTGTGAAACCAAAAGTTTGACTTTTAATTTACTTCATATAGCAAAGAAGTTAAGAAAATATATTAAAGATAATAATATTGAAATTATAATGAATATTACTGCGGGAGTAAATACAGTTTCTTTGTTAGCAACCGCTGGATTAGATTCTAAAACCATTTATTGTGAACATTCGAATCTATATAATCAAACATATGGTAAAAAACATATTTTTAGACAATGGTTAGGGGCAAAATATTGTGATTATGTAATAGCATTGACAGAATCAGACAAGGATGAATTTATAAGAAGATATAATATAAAAAACAAATGTGATTATATCTATAATTGGTATGAAAGTAAAAATAATAGAAATACGTATGATGAAAATAGTAAATCTATTATAAGTGTTGGAAGACTTGAAAAAGTTAAGGGTTATGACAGACTTATAGAAGTTGCTAAAATTGTATTAAAAGAAAATCCAGACTGGGTGTGGAATATATATGGAAGTGGATCTCAAAAGGAAAAATTGGAAAAACTTATAATTGAAAATGAGTTAGACAAAAATGTTTTTTTAAAAGGAAATGTTTCGAATATTTTAGATTTATATTCTGAACATGCTTTTCTTGTATTAACTTCATATTATGAGGGACTACCGTTGGTATTATTAGAAGCGCAGACACATAATTTACCAATAGTAAGTTTTGATTGTCATACAGGTCCATCAGAAATTATAACAGATTCAGTTAATGGTTTTTTAATTGATAATGGTAATATTAAAGAAATGGCTAATAAAATCAATTTATTGATAAAAGATGAAACACTAAGGTGTGAATTTTCAAACAATGCTACTATTAACATATATAAATTTGAGAAAAAACAAATAATTGAAAAATGGTTTAATTTAATAGAAAAGGTGTGATATGGTGGAGAAACTAAAAGAACATAATTTAAGGTTAATCATAAGTGTATATATATTGCAATTTATTTTTTTATTAATAGCATCTTTTTATGGAAGTAAAAATGGCATGGTATTCATAAATATGATTACATATTTATTTACATTGTTAGTGCTTTTTTTTCAAAAAAACAAAGGTTATCAATTTATTATATTATTTTATTTATCTTTATATGTATTCATTTTATCAAGACCCTCTATTGTAATGATAAAAGGAATGAGATGGCCATATTTTAGTACACATACCATTTGTGTGTCACAAAGTATCATTTTTTTTACTATTGTATTTTTATATTTTGGGTTTTATTTTGGAACAAAGAAAATGGATAATAGTTTTTTTAAAATGAAAAAAGATAATTTTTATGATTTAAAATTCATAAAAATTATTAGATATTGTTTAATTGTTACAATGTGTTGCAATTTTATCAATGAATTATCTATACTGCTTTCTAATTTTGGACATTATACTAATATATATATTGGTATGAATGATGGGATTCCTGTTATAAAAAATATTGCAGAATTTAATATCTATGTGTTTGTTTTATATTTAGCAACTAAACCTTCTAAAAAAAATGTGACTATATTTTTGATGTTTTATTTATTATGTGGGTTGCCTGGATTTATTTTGGGTGCAAGAAGTGCTATAATTGTAAAAATAATATTCTGTTTTTCTTATTTATTGCTTAGACAATGTGCTTATGGCGAAATATGGTTTAATAAAAAAATTAAAATAATTTGTTTTATGTTATTACCAGTACTAATTTGTTTAATGAGTGTTGTTAATTACACGCGTGAAGGGGAAAGTGTATTAAGTTTTTCACCAATTGACCTTACGGTTGATTTTTTGTATAAGCAAGGTACTTCATATGACACATTATGTGAGACTATAGAATATAGAAATAAATTAAGAGATGATTATTATATTAATTATACATTTGGTCAAGGCATCGATTTCTTTTTAAGAAATAAAATATCATGTAAATTGACAGGATTAGATCCATTAGAAAATGGAAATGGGATTGTTAATGCAACTCAAAGTAATAATTTAGCGCATAGAATTAGTTATATTTCGTTAGGAAAAGCTTATCTAGAAGGACATGGAAGAGGAACAACATACATGTCTGAAATATATCTTGATTTTGGATACATGGGGTTGATATTCTTTAATTTTTTTATTGGGTTATTCTTCTCAAAAATAATTGAAATTTTCAAAAAAAATACTGCAATTAGGTTTTTATGTTTATTAGGAATGGAATATTTATTTATTATTCCCCGATTTGCATTTTTCTCGATTTTTTCATATTTAATAAGCTATTATTTTTGGCTTTTTATTATAATAATTTTTGTTTGTTATAAAGTGTTAATAAGGAGGAAATTAAAGAATGGATAGTGTATTTTGTACGGTATTTACTTCTACTTACAATAGAGCTTATACATTACCAAATTTATATAATTCATTAATTAATCAAAGCAATAAAAATTTTGAATGGCTCATTATAGATGATGGATCAATAGATGATACAGAAGAGCTTATTTCAAAATATATTAAAGAAAGAAAAATAAATATTACATACAAAAAAGTAGGTAATGGAGGAAAGCATCGAGCAATTAACAAAGGGATTAAAATTGCTAATGGAAAAGTATTTGCAATTGTTGATTCTGATGACCAACTTACTTTTGATGCAATTGATAAATTGTATAAATGGTTTTCAGACTTAAAAGATGGTAAAAAGTATTGTGGAGTATCTGGCAATAAAGGCTATAGTAACGGGAAAATAATAGGTAGTACATTTTCTGGAAATGTTATTTCATGTTCAGCAATAGAAAGAAATAAGTATAACATTAAAGGTGATAAATTTGAGGTTTATTATACTAACATTTTAAAGAAATATCCTTTTCCTGAGTTCGAAGGTGAAAAATTCTTATCAGAAATTATAGTTTGGACAAGAATGGCAAAAGATGGATACGTAATACAATGGCATAATGATATTATATATTTATGTGAATATTTAAATGATGGATTAACTACTAATAATTATAAATTATTAAGAAATAATCCTAAGGGATATGCATTAAGAATTAAAGAGCAAGTTTTGTATGCAAATATTTCTTTTAAACAAAAATTAGGATATTATTCAACTTATTATTTTTTAAATAAGAACAAAAAGAATTTAAGAATAATCAAAAATGAATTAGAAGTTTGTAACTATTTCGATTTAATACTATCAATAATTTTACGAAAAATAATGCAAATAATGAAAGGAACCACGGATGAATTCAAAGAATAGGTCAAAATCAGCTTTTTTAAACATGATATTTAATTTAACATATCAAATTGTAAATACAGTAGTAAATATTATATTACCTCCATTAATTATTTCTAAATTTGGTTCAATTATTAATGGGTTAATCTCAACAATTAAGCAAATACTAGGATATGTTCAATTAGTAGGTTCTGGTATATCTGAATCCACAGTAGTGTCGCTATACAAACCTTTAGCTAAAAATGATGAAAAGAAAATAAGTGCTATATTTAACGCTTGTTCTGAGACATTTTTTAAAATGGGAATATTGTTTAGTGTTGGAGCTGTAATTATAGCGTTAGTTTATCCTTTTTTTATAAAAGAAGGTATTAATTATTTCTTTTTAGTAATGTTAATTTTGGTTTTAAGTGTTGCAGGTGCATCTGAATTTTTTGTTATAGGTAAATGTCGATCATTATTAATTGCTGATCAAAAGATTTATATTGTCAATATTGCACAAATATTTGGAGCAATTGCAAATTTAGTTATTACAATTTTATTAATTAAAATGGATGCGAATATTGTTATAGTTCAATTAGGTTCATCATTAATGTATGTTGCTAGGCTAATAATTGTTTATAGTTATGTAAAAAAGAATTATACTTTTTTGAATAATAAAATTTTACCAGACTATTCTGCAATCTCTAAAAGAAAAGCTGCTACTGTTCATCAACTTTCTGGACTTATCTCCTTTGGAAGTCAGACAATAGTAGTTTCAATGTTTTGTGGTTTGGCCGAAGCAAGTATATATTCAGTCTATAATTTAGTGTTTACAGGAATAAATACAATATTATCTACAGTATCTTCTGCATTGTTAGCAACGTTTGGAGATATCATTGCAAATGAAGATAAAGAAAAATTAAATAGTTTATTTAGTACTTATGAAACGGTATATTATATCTTAGTATTTTTACTTTATACAATAACTTATATTTTATTTTTATCTTTTGTTGATTTATATACTTCTGGAGCTGATATTAATTATCATAGACCTGAGTACGCTTTTTTATTTTGTTTAATGGGAATAGTGAATTGTTTAAGAACACCGGGAGCAACATTAATAAATGCAATTGGTCATTATCATGAAACACAAAATAGAGCTTTAATAGAGATGAGTATTTGTTTTATATTGGAATTATTATTAGTTAATTTTATAGGTGCATCTGGTGTATTAATTGCAACAATTACTGCCTATTTGTATAGAACATCTGATGTTGTTTATTATAGTAATCATATAATTTTAAATAAGAATATTAAACAAAGTATTTTTAAAATATTTGTCAATTTAACAATATGTATATTTTTGGTTTTATTATTTCAATTTGTTTCTATATCAGCTACAAGCTATCTATTATGGTTGAAATATGCAGTAATTATTGGAATTTTTTCAACGTTTATATTTCTTTCTGTAAATTTTTTGTTTCAAAGAAAAGAATTTGTTAGAATTAGAGGAATGATTAAGAAATGATAATTAATTATTTGAAAAGTATTATTATAAAAAAAAAGTTAAAAAAAATTAATACTATAGTTAGATTAAGATTTATACCAAATAGTTTTAATATAGGTGAAAATTGCATTGTTGGTAAAAAAGCACAGATATCAACAAATGTTGAAATAGGAAATTTTACCTATTTAAATTCAAATATTAAAGAGATAATTGTTGAGTCAAATACAAAAATTGGCAATTATTGTTCTATTGCTCCAGGGGTTTGTATAGGATTGGGTAATCACTACTTGAATATAGTATCAACACATCCTTTTTTATTTAATGATTATTATAAAAAATCATTTGATAATATTATTGAACCAAAATTAGATGGCTTAAAGGATAAAAATTTGGAAACGATCATTGAATCAGATGTTTGGATAGGTGCAAATTCAATTATTAATCGTGGAATTACAGTAGGACAAGGAGCAGTTATTGCAAGTGGAGCAATTGTGACAAAAAATGTAGACCCATATTCTATTGTTGCTGGAGTTCCAGCAAAAGTTATAGGATATAGGTTTGATAAAGAAATAGTCGAAAAATTATTATTAAATAAAGAAAATTCATTTTGGAATTGGAGTAAAAAGGAAATAATTATGAATTATGATTTACTCTATAATATAGATGATTATTGTAAATATATTGAAAATAGAAATCAGATGAAGAAAGGGGAAAATCTATATGTATAAAATAACAGATTTATATGATTTAACACATAGCCAAGCAAGTTCATATTTACAACAATATGAATATCCTTGGGAAGCATTAAAAGGAATTAAAGATTTCATTATTGAATTAGGATCATCACTAGGTGATGATTATAATGAAGTAAGTGAACATGTATGGGTTCATAAAGATGCTAAAGTCTTTGATAGTGCCTATCTAGGAGCACCTTGTATTATAGGAGCAAGAACAGAAGTAAGACATTGTGCTTTTATAAGAGGAAGTGCTTTAGTTGGAGAAGATTGTGTTATTGGTAATTCAGTAGAATTAAAGAACGTCATTATCTTTGATAGTGTTCAAGTTCCACATTATAACTATGTAGGAGATTCTATCTTAGGATATAAATCTCATATGGGAGCAGGATCAATAACAAGTAATGTTAAAAGTGATAAGACATTAGTTGTTGTAAAAGATCGTTTTAATCATGAAAATATTGAAACAGGCTTAAAGAAAATGGGAGCTATGTTAGGAGACTATGTAGAAGTAGGATGTAATAGTGTATTAAATCCAGGAACTGTTATAGGAAGACATAGTAATATTTATCCACTTTCAAGAGTAAGAGGTGTTGTTCCAACACATTCTATCTTTAAGGATCTTGATAATATTGTTGAA
Source organism: Bacillota bacterium (assembly GCA_030540195.1). Classification (GTDB taxonomy): domain Bacteria; phylum Bacillota_I; class Bacilli_A; order Erysipelotrichales; family Coprobacillaceae; genus Faecalibacillus. The sequence goes on from JAUNWT010000036.1 coordinate 19,945, forward strand.
AAGAAATAATTTGTTATGAAGAGCAGCACTTGCGTGTTGCTCTTTTTTTGTAGGTATAGCTTGAATAAGCTTTGTATCATAGGATGTTTTAAATTGATAAGTTAATAAATTAATTTGATGATTCAGTTATTTATAATTGTTATTTTATTTTATGAAATATATAATATAGGCGTTGGGGAGGTGTAAAATGAAAAAAGTAGTTGGTTTTTTAATTTGTTTGTCAATGTTTTTACCAACATCGGTTTTTGCATTGGATGAACAAGAAGATGATTTATCACAATACAGTTATAGTGTAAGTGATGATGAAAATTTTCAAGATGGCGTTATGTCAAATCCAGATGGTTATGAAGGAACGGGTCATGTCATAGAAGATAACTCACGTAGTTTAATATATCAATCAATGGCAAGAGGTTCTGGTTATAATTTAACATGGGGCTATGAAAACGGAAAGAAAGCTATGTATGATGGCGATGGTATTAGATTTGGTTATGGTGAATGTAAAAAGGTCATAGATGTTTCATCATATAATGGTGGTATTAATTGGTCTGCAGTTAAATCAAGTGGAATAGATGGTGCGATTTTAAGAATCACATCTTTTGCTGGTGGAAATATGCATGAAGATGCACAATTTAGTAATAACTTACAAGGATGTAGAAATGTGGGTATGCCTAGAGGAATTTATATGTATAGTTATGCAACAAATACATCTAAGGCAGCAAATGAAGCTAATTATGTTGTTGGGTTATTAAAGAAATATGGAGTGCGTCCATCGGATTTACAATATCCAGTATATTATGATATGGAATCTAATAGTTCTGTCTCAGGATTAAGTGTTGATCAAAATGCTGCAAATGCTGAAACGTTTATTAGTATATTAAATGCAAATGGATATACTGCAAATGTATATAGTTATACAAGCTATTTAAATACAAATTTAAATAGTCCTAGAATTTATAAGTATGTATCTTGGGTTGCTCAATATGGAAAGAAATTGAGATTTGTTAATAGTTATTATAAAGGTAATTATGGATGGCAATATCAATCTAATGGGCATGTTTCAGGAATCAGTGGTGAAGTAGATATCAGTTGTTTTTCTAATTTTTATGGCTATGATACTCAAAATCATACGAATCAATCATTAGGAAGAGGTAGCAATACACCTTATCTTGAATATAGAGCAAATAGTTCAGGTGTAGGATGGTTACCTTATTTTGTTGAACCTAATACTGCTGGAACAACAGGTAGAAGTTTACCATTATATCAATTACAGTTTAAATTAAATAATATGCCAAATTCTTCTCATTTATCAGGAGTTATTAAGAATACTTCGCAAACATTAACTTATGATAATATTGAAAATGAAGATACTATAGGAACAGATGGTAAAGCGATGAGGCAAGTAATGTTTAATTTAAAAAATGTTGCAGGATATCATTTGGAATATCGAGTTCATAGTGCTGATTTAGGATGGCAAAATTGGGTAAAACAAGGAAATTATGCTGGAAATGCAAGTAAGGATATTCAAGCAATTGATTTTAGATTAGTTGCTGATAATACAGTTACTGTTGTTTATCCACAAATATATTATAGAGGACATATTGCTGATACAGGATGGTTATCTTATGTTCCAGATTCACAAATTGCAGGTACAGTTGGTAAAGGAATTGCTTTACAAGCTCTACAATTTGGTATGGATGGAGAGGATAATTATAGTTTAAATGGTAAAGTTTATGTTGCTGGTACAGGATGGAAAGAGTATACGAATATTAAGTCAAATACTGTATTAGGTACAACTGGACAAAATAAAGCAATTAAAGCAGTTAATTTTAAATTTAATAATTTTCTTGGATATAAGCTTCAATATTGTGTTCATTTAGCTAATAAAGGATGGCAAAGTTGGGTAAATGAAGGAACTGATGCAGGTGATAAAGTAAATAATATCGAAGCCATTAAATTTAGATTGGTTACGGATAATGGAGTTATTAATAAAATCACATTAAATAAAACATCAGTAACTTTAGAAAAAGGAAATACAGATTTATTAAGTATTAGTTATAGACCAGCTAGTACAACAATGGATAAAACAATTAAATGGTCATCAAGTAATACTGATATAGTAACAGTAGACACTAATGGAAAAATTCATGCAGTTGGTACAGGAAATGCTACAATTACAGCTGAAACGGTTAATGGTCTTAAGGCAACATGCCAAGTTAAATCAATCATTTCTATTAGTTCTATTCAATTAAATAAAACAAGTGAAACACTTGAAAAAGGGAAAACTATTCAATTAAGTGCAACGATTAATCCAACGAATACAACTGAAGATAAAACTCTTACTTGGACAAGTAGTAATTCTAATGTTGCAACTGTTGATAAAAATGGAAATGTTAAAGCAGTAGGTGGTGGCGATGCAACAATTAATGTTAAATCAAAAAATGGTAAGGTAGCAACTTGTAAAATACATGTATTGAGTCATATTACATCAGTTACTTTAAATAAGAATACATTATCTTTATCGGTAGGAAATAGTGAAGCATTAAAAGCTACAATTAATCCAAGCGATACAACAGATAATCGTAAATTAACTTGGTCAAGCGATAATTCAAACATTGCAAAAGTAGATCAAGATGGAAAAGTGACTGGAGTTGCATTAGGTACAACAAATATTAAAGTAACAACAAGTAATGGAAAGAGTACAACTTGTAAAGTAACTATTGTTAAACCAACACCAAGTGTAAACTATCAAGCACATGTTCAAGACATTGGTTGGCAAGGTTATGTAAAAGATGGAAATATATCAGGAACAAGTGGTAGATCAAAAAGATTAGAAGCTATTAAAATCAAGTTATCTAATAATTCATTCTATAAAGGAACTATTCAATATCAAACACATATTCAAGATATTGGCTGGCAAGGATGGAAAAATAATGATGTTATAGCTGGAACAAGCGGACAAAGTAAAAGATTGGAAGCTATTAGAATCAAACTTACTGATGATTTAGCGAAAGAATATGATATCTATTATAGAGTACATGCTCAATACTTTGGCTGGCTAGGCTGGGCAAAGAATGGTGAAAGTGCAGGTACAGCAGGATATTCATATAGATTAGAAGCAATACAAATTAAATTAGTAAAGAAAAATGGAAGTGCTCCTGGAAGTACATATAGACCATACATTCAAAGATATGTTAGCTATCAAACACATGTTCAAGACATTGGATGGCAAGGAACAAAATATGATGGAGAAATGTCAGGAACAAGCGGACGTAGTAAAAGATTGGAAGCAATCAATATTAGTTTAAGCAATCCATTATATAGTGGAGGAATCCAATATCAATCTCATGTTCAAGACATTGGATGGCAAGGATGGAAAGCTAATGGACAAATGTCAGGAACAAGCGGACGTAGTAAAAGATTAGAAGCAATCAGAATTAGACTTACAGGGGAAATGGCAAATAAATATGATGTCTATTATAGAGTACATGTACAAAACTTTGGCTGGCTAGGCTGGGCAAAGAATGGTGAAAGTTCAGGTACAGAAGGATATTCATATAGGCTAGAAGCAATACAAATTAAATTAGTTAATAAAAATGGAAGTGCTCCTGGAAGTACAAGTAATAAATTTTATAAAAGATAAATAAAGAGATATTATACATATTATATTTATCAAGCAGGGTAATTTAAAATAACGAGGGGTTTCTCATATTTTAGTTATCAAGTGATGTGGGGCAAATCTTGCCCCACCTTTCTTTATGACTTAAAAGTCTACTTCGGAAATATCTAAATTTAATGATGTATCAACATCATCATTTTTTATTAGAGATAGCTGAATATCGTCTATTCGATTGGAAATCGATTCTAGACTGTTAAGAATATCTTCTAATATTTCATCTTCTTCGATAATGATAGGCTCATTACTTTCATCAATAATGAGCGAAAATACTTTCTTCATTTTAATTTTTGTCCTTTCTTATACATGTAAAATAGTAGGTCGTATCATCATTTAAAGTATAGAGGATACGATTGCGAAATCTTTCCCAGTTCAAATAGCCATTTGAAGCATGTTTGATAAGCTTGATGGTCTTGTTTCTGTTTTCAACAATGTCGGTATTCATTCTTCTTTTTGATTTGTCATCTACAATGATAAAGCTGTTGATGATCTCGTTTTTCCAGTTGGTCAAGGTGTTGGCAAAAGGACTCATTTCTTCAACAGTAAGCGATAAATAAAATTGGTACTATGTCAAGATTTCGGACAACTTAAATGTAAGAAATATTTGTAGTAG
>JAUNWT010000037.1 GCA_030540195.1 Bacillota bacterium
TATGAGTTTAAATCCACGTTTTGACAATCTAGGAGGTCACTTCATATTATCTCCAATACGTGCTTTCATTATAACACAAATTTAAATCCAAAATCTTATAACAATAAACATTATACATACCATTAAAATAGCATAGGCAACAGCCATAAAATAACTATCATATTGTTCCATCACTTCATTTACATATTTATTTTTACATAAAACCTTATTTTTAAAGATCATCATTGGTAAAAAGAGTGCTGGTATAAAATATCTTCCTTGTACACCCGTAATTAAATTTGAACCTACGCCAACTTCTTGAGGCGCCCATGTTAAATACATAGCAAAGAAAATACCTAAGAAAGAAAGAACATAACATAGAACTGATGAAATTTGCATAACCCATGATATTTCATAAGAACATTTGCTCATTTCAACAATTCCAGTAATGATAATTAATAATAAATATAAATAACAAATAAATTGTGGTACATATGTATCAATTAATCCAAAGGTTGCAACCATTGTCGAAATATAATAGATTGCATTACTAGAGCAAGTAGCAAAAACAGCTTTAAAGAAAGCAAAAGGATGTGCTTTTAAATACGCTATTTGTTGTCCTGTTAAAGATACACTACTTGTAGCAGCCGAACCTGTTGAAACGCTCTTTATGAAAAGTCCAGGTATTCTTGTAAGTAAATAGCCAGCTAATATCATTAAACAGAAGATTCCTGCCATCTTCATAAAATGCTTTGTATCTTCAAATTTATTTTTAGGAATAAAGAATAATAATAAGAATATTGGTAAATAAATAGGTTTACTTACTAAATAAATTGTAGCAAATACGGCTAAGCAGATCATATTCTTTATATTCAAAGAGTAACTTTCATCAAAAATCAATTTGAATATAATTCCTAAAGAAATAAAACTCAAGGCAATCATTAAACAATCATAAGATGCTGATGATGCCATGAATAAACTTTGTGGCATTATTCCAACCAATAACATCGTCTTTTTTAAAATTGGACTTAATTTAATCGCTAATCCAACTAAAATAACATACATTATTAAATTCGCAAATCTCGCAAAATATAATAAATAAGCAACCGAAGCATGTCCACCCTGTGTAATCTTAGCAACCGCTTTTCCACAAACAATTCCAATTGCAGGAACAATATGAACAACAATATTAGAACTTGCAGTCGAAAAATTAACGAACTTTACATTTCCATAGTCTTTAGGTAATCTATCATCTAAAATTACTGAAGAGTAAGAAATTTTCTCATCCCTATTTCCAAAAACTTTATTAGTATATTCGTCAACCGTTGAAACAATTTCACTTGAAAGATAGTACCCTATCTTACCATCATGATTTTCTGGATTAAATTTTCCTTGTGATATTACATAAGCTTTTTCAAAATGTTGTGCTTCGTCTGGAACTTGAAAAGGAGGAATCATCATCATAATGATCAAACCAAAAAAGAGTGCTGAGATAACGAATATTTTTGATATATTTTTGTCTTCTAATATTTTTTTCATCATAATAAACTTGCTGTTATAAAAAAAGAAAATAAATATTTTCTTTCTTATAATTCTTCAGCGAATCCTCTCTCTAATCTTTTAAATATTTTGTAACCTACAAAACATAAAACAACACTAATTACAAAAACAATTCCTACCATTGTAAAATCTGGCATTGTTTTTGAATAGAAAATAGCTCTATAAGCATTTAATAAATGTGTTAATGGGTTTAAGTTTAATACCCATTCCCATTTAGCAAACATACTTGTTTCATATAAAACAGGAGTTGCATAAAAAGCTAAACTTAAAATAAAATTAACAATATATTCAATATCTCTAATATATACATCAGCTGCACTTAAAATAAAGATACATCCTAAAGTAAATATGTATTGCACAATCGCAATTACTGGAACTAACAAAATATACCAGCTTAAGCCAACACCTGAGAAAATACAAAAGATAATAATAATGATACATGAAATAAAGAAGTTAACAAGAGCACTTGTGGTTACTGAAATTGGCATGATTTCTCTTGGAAAATAAACCTTTTTAATAATTCCACCATTCATTAAGATCGTATTTGTTCCTTGGGTAATAACAGTTGTAAAGAAAGTCCAAGGAATAACACCAGTAATGACATAAATAAGATAATGTTCCATTGTTGATCTCATGATAATTGAAAACACGATTGTATAAACAATAGTTTGTAATAAAGGATTGATAAAAGACCAAAGAACACCTAAAATAGAGCCTTTATATTTTCCTCTAATTTCTTTTTTGACATTTGATTTTAATAATTCTCTATAACCATATAAATTTTTAAACATTCTTGATCACTTCCTATCCACAAACCTTTATATATTCATCGAGTACTTCATCAATAGGACCATCTTTGCGTACTTCCCCTTCATAAATCCATACGCCTCTATCACATAATTTTCTAACAGGTCCTAAACTATGAGATACAATAACAATTGTTTTATCACTATTTTTTAATTCATCTAATTTCTTAAAACATTTTTCTTGGAAATGGGCATCTCCAACCGCAAGGATTTCATCAATTAATAAAATATCAGCATCAACATTGATAGCAACAGAGAAAGCAAGTCGCATATACATCCCTGATGAATAAGTTCTAACTGGGTTATCTATAAAACTTCCTAATTCAGAAAACTCAATTATTTCATCAACACGGCTTTCGATTTCTTTATGTGTTAATCCAAAAATTGAAGCATTAAAATAAATATTTTCTCTACCTGTAAAATCTTGATGGAAACCAGCTCCTAATTCAAGCAAAGAAGTAAGTTTTCCATTTGTTTCGACAGTTCCTTTATTAGGATACAAGATTTTTGTCATTAATTTTAATAGAGTAGATTTTCCACTCCCGTTTGTTCCAACTAAAGCAACCGTTTCCCCTTTTTTTATATCTAAATTTATATTTTTTAAAACATTGTGTACCCCTGTTTTTGTTTTATTCCAAAATACAAGGCGTTCTTTTAATGTATAAGGTTTATCATAGATTAATTTAAAATCTTTTGACATTGATCTTACTTCAATAGCATTTTCCTTATTCATCACTTTTCCTCCATTTTATCTATAGCCATGATATAATACATGATTATATTGATTTTTTCAATATAATTATCATTTTATGCCTTTAAAGAAAAGACTATCTTTTCTTTATTTTTTTCACTTTTTCTAATAATTTCCATCCTTTACTATTAAGAATTGAATTATAACTTTCTAAAAGAACTTCATATTTACCTAACGCATCTACTGTTTTTCCTATTTCCTTTTGATACAAATCACCTAATTCTAATGATTTATAATACCATTTTAAGTTTTCTCTTGATAAAAAATCTCGATCTTCTATATACGTTCTAGCTGTATACCCTAACGTTGGATATTCCTCATATAATTTTTGATAATCAATTTCATTTTCAGACATCATTTTATCTAATAAATGATCCATCAAATCATCAAAGAAGAAATCTCTTCTAGCATTTTCTTTTAATTTTTCTGTTTGCTTTAACACTTCATGGTAATTTGTCACAATTTCTGTATATATTTCTTTTCCTGTTTTTTTATTATATTCTAAATTATAAGCAAAGTTATTTGAAAAATTCTTTTGATAATTTTCAAGTGTAATATATCCTTCTGTACAAACTTCATCATATGTGTAACTTGGTATTCCCATTGCTAGAGAATAAAAGATTGTTTTTCCTACTGAAATAATAAGATCATAATCTTTTAAAAGTTCTGGTGTTACAAGTTTATACGTATGATGCATTCCATAAATATCAATTTGCATATTTGAATTTTCTAAAGCATACGTTTTAAAATCTTCTAATTCTTGTGGAACATGATTAGAAACGATTGCAATCTTTTTTAAGTCTTTACTCTTTTGATAATCTATATCAAAATATTCTTTTGGTGCATAATTGGGCATATAATAGGCTTTTCCCATATCATAACCAATTTTTGTCATTTCATTGATAACCCTTGTACTAACTGCACCGATCAATGTTAGATGTTTATAATAGATTGGATAGGCATCAACAGGGATTCTATAAGAAACACATTCATAATAGACTCTCTTTGCTTGTACACATAATGTAAATAACACATAATCTAATGTTGGATACTGTCTTGCAATGATTAAATCATAGTTCTTTTTAATTTGATCAACATTATCTAGAGTTATAACATTAACTCTCTTATCCACGACTGTCTTTAAAGGCTGATCATATTCTAAAGTGAAAACATCTACATCCCATTTTTTTTCTAAAAAGTAATTAATTTGAGATAATACTACTAATTCTGATCCTGCAAAATTTTTAAAAACTATTGATGTAAATAATATACTTTTCATTTATTGCACGCCTTCTCTCTATTATCTAATTAAATTTCTTTAAAAATAAAAATTTTAATGTTTTAAATCTTTTTATCATAACCAATTTATATGCTGTTATTTGTTTAAAATATGTAAACCAATCATCTTTATAAAATTCTCTTAAATCATGATTTAAAATACATAATCTATTGTAAGCAGATTCTAAAGAATTACTTTCAATAGAAAAATCCTGGTATATAATATTATCTTTCATTATTTGTATTCTTTTGTTTTGTTTAATCATTGTTCTCATAAAATTATGATCAACATAATCTAAAAAAATATTTTCATTATATCTAAAATTATCGAAAACATCTTTATATATTATCATTCCACTATTTATGGCAGAAATAAAATTCATATCAATATCATCTGAATTTCTTACTTCAATCACCCTTTTATTTTTAAATTGACAAGGCGATAGCACTTTTGATTGTGTTTTAACAACTGGTAAAAAAACATCTGCTTCCACAGTATTAATATAATCTAGCACTTTCGAAAAATATTCTTTTCCCATATCTGTATCATCATCAAACAAACAAATAAAATGATACTTATTATCAATATATTTTAAAGCTGTATTATAGGCCTTACTTAGTCCTTTATTTCCATGCATATTTATATAGATGTTACCATCCCTTTCAATGATATCCTCATTTCCATAATCTTTTGTACTATTATCACAAACAATTGTCGGAACTCCATATTCATTCAATCTTTTATAACTGATTGAATCCCTACAAGAACAATTATATAATACAATAATAGTTACTATATCACCCAAATTATATTTCTTCATAAATTTTTCCTTTTCAAAAAAATATTAAAACCTACTTATCTGTTAACTTATTAACTTCTTCTTTTAGCATAGATAGTTCTTGTGTCAATAAAGTAATTCTATATTTTTGACCAGAAACTATAATAGTAAGAGAAATCGTTATAAACATAAGCATTGCAATTAAAATTCCAATTAACATGTTAGACATTGTTTTAAAACCAAACAATCCAGCAATGCTAGAAATTATTTCTGGAAACAATCCCACTAATAGTAATATAACAGATATAAATACCCATAATAATGCAAACTTTACAGGTATTCTTCCTTTTTTTAATAAATATAAAGTTATAAATAGGAGTACTAATCCTGTAGCAACAACAGTTAAAATCGTTCCTAAGCTCATTATTTTTCCCTCCTTAAAGTAATAACTAAAATTGAAAAGAATATGTTAATCATAAAATAAACATTTTTCCATGTATGAATAGATGACATTCCTGCCTCTCTTTCATGCATTTTTACAGGAACCTCTTTAACTTTAATACCTTTTTTCAATAATTCTGCATTTGTTACGGGTTCTGGATATTCTAATGGGTACACATGGGCAAAATAATTAATGATTTTCTTATTAGATGCTCTAAATCCTGAGGTAACATCATAAATTCTTTTGCCTGTTGTTATCTTGATTAAATTAGAAATAATCTTTATTCCCATCCTTCTTGCAGCACTTGATTTAAACTCACTTGAGTTTTTATCTATAAAACGTGAACCAACACATAAATCTGCCTCATTATTTTGGAGTGGTTTTAAAATATCTTTTACACATGAAATTTCATGTTGACCATCTCCATCATATTGAATTGCATAATCATAATTATTTTCATATGCGTATTTATATCCAGTTTGTACCGCTCCACCAATTCCTAAATTTTGTATTAAATTTATTACGGGTATATTATTGTCCTGACATATTTGCTTTGTACTATCTATCGATCCATCATTAATTACAATAACATCATAATTTGTATTATTATTCTTATTATAATCCAGTATACCTTGATAAACTCTTAAAATACTTTTTTCTTCATTGTATGCTGGAATAATGATTAGTATTTTTTCATTCATAACAATCTCCTTTGCTAACTCTTTTTTCTATGTTTGATCATAACTGGAATCAAAGTATCCATTATCTTGTATCTTAACATAGGAAATGGTTTCATAACTGCATTAAATAAATTAAATGCCTTAAAATAATTTTCCCATCCCAATTCTAATGAAGTATTAGCCCAAGGAGTTTTATTCCAATAAAACATATATTCATCTGTATATGTATGTTTATTTCCAACCCTCCATGGCCTTTCTTCTCCGAGAAAATGAATAATAATAGGGTTATTGCATTGTTTTTGGTAATCTTCTTTGGATATAAATTTTGTTGGTTTCATCATTTTAACCAATGCTTTATAATTATAAAATCTATAGCTATTGCAAAAATTATAGCATATTGGTATTTCTAATATATAATCTTTTAAAGCACCATTTATAGCACATTGATCATTAGCAAACAGTCTACCTTGATGTTCTTTATAAAAATCTAAAACGATTTTCCCTGCATTCATTTCTTTCCATTTTTTCATATTTATTAATAAAACTCCTGCATTATAATACGGTTTCGTTACTTCTAGATCAATTGCCATTTTTCTTTCCTTATTAGCAGTTGGTTCTACTGCTGCACCAATTACATAGTTCTCAAGATTTGTAGCCCACAAATCTCTCAAACTACCTCTTACCATTGTATCTCCATCTAAATATATAATTTTATCAACATCATTAGGTAGCAAACGATCAAAAAATAACCTTGCCAAAACAATATCATTCCAACTGCTTGTGTCAAAATCAAAATCTATATAATCCTTCACATTAGATAATTCTATTATATATATTTTCTTACCATATTCTTCTACATATCTTGTCAGTGCATCTTTGTTATCATCAGCAATTCCTTTAGATACGACATAAAAACAGATATCCTCATCTCTATTATTTTCACATATCGAACATATACCCGTAGCCAATTGAGGTACAAACTTATTATCAACTGTATAAACTATATTCATCTTTTTTACCTCCCAAAGCTTAACATTTACCTAATAAAAATAGAATCCGTAAAGCAAGTTCTCCACCCAATGTGATCTTTAATTTTTTTGGATAGAATAATTTTTTCATTTTATTAGAAAAAGATTTGTTTTCATTTGCAAATAAATTTAAAACTCTAGATGTTTCATTATTAAAATCATTTGTATATGCTTTTTTAAAATAACATAAACTTTGATGCCATTTTTTCATTTCATCGCCACATATTTCAGTTGTCCACCATCTTTTTATAGATGCTAATTTAGATTTATTTCCAGATGTCACTGCAGACTCGTGTCTCCTAAATTTTGCTAAAACCATTTTATTTGGAACAATCTTTCCAATTGATGTTGCAATCCATTGACACCATATATCATGTGCTAAATTTTTACCTATTATATAATCAAAATCCAAGCTATCTACTAAAGCCCTATTTATCATTTGTGTAAATCCTGGAGCGTATGTATAATATATTCCTCTTTCAAAAGAATAATTATTTAAAATATTTTCACCACTTCTTAAATATTCCATATTTTGATTATAATAATCAAACGCGCAATACGTCATAGCTGGTACAGAAGGATCAACTTTTTCTAAACATTTAACAGATAACTCTATTTTTTCAGGCAACCAATAGTCATCTTGATCACAAAAACAGTAATATTTTGCATAAGGTACATTTTTTAATATTTCCCAAAAACAATCTGGATAACCTAAATTCTTCCCACAAGAATCCACCTTAATAAAATTTATTCCATTAATTGATTTGTCACAATATTCCTTAATAATATCCATTGTTTTATCTGTTGAATTATCATCTCTTATATAAACATCGATATTTTTATACGTTTGATTTATTAAGCTGTCTAACTGATCTCTTAAATATTTTTCACCATTATACGTTGCTAACAAAACTATTACTTTTTCCATTTCAAACTCCTATCCTTACATTTAAGATTTGATTCTGTTCTTAATTCCATTTAATACAAAGGAAATAATCGAATCCTTTGATAAAATTAATAAAATTATATATATACTTGCACCAATTATAACTAAAATAAAAGTATTTAATATAGAAGCTGTTAATTTGCTTCCAACAAGCATTACAAGCCCCATCATTATAACTCCGAAAACAATATATTTTAAAAATACTTTAAATACTTCTAGAAAATTAAAATCTTTTTTCAAGAAGAACACCATAACTAAACATGATGTGCATTCAGCAAGTATACTCGCCAACGCCGCACCACAAGATGCAAAAAAATGAATTAATACAATATTTAATCCAAAATTTACAATAGCAGCAGAAATAATAGCAATTGCATATTGTTTCTGTCTTCCAATTGCAACTAAATACTGTGTCCCAAGTATGCCTGTCATTCCCATAAGAATTAATATCGGACTTAATATCATTAAGTTAGGTACAACCTTTTCATACCCGTTTCCGAAAAACCATGGCACAAAGTTCTGAGAAACAGCCATTATTCCAAAAGCAAAGGCAGTAGCAAACGCCAAAACAAAGCGAATAGAAGCATTCATATATTTATTTACTTCATTTTTATTACCGCTTTTATATAAATAAGCAATTCTTGGCATAAGAGTCGTTCCTAAAGAATTAATAACCTCTGCAATAGTTCTTATAATCATTTGTGATTGACTATAATAAGCAACTTCCTCTGTACTTTTAGCAATTATTTCTATCATTGTTTTATCTAATAAAGAATAAACAGTTGATGCAACTTGAGGTAAGAATATTGTTAATGTAGGTTTAATATGCTTTTTCAAATGTAATTCTTTTAAATTTATTTTGCCTACATACTTTGGCAAATAAAACCATAATGATAAATTACCAGCCAAAAGAGTAAAAGAATAAATGAAAACATAAACCGGTAAATCACTCGGTGTCTTTACAAAAATAAATATTGCCGCAACACATATAATTCTTATAACAAAATTTCTTAATACAATTTTTTTAAATTCTTCCATTCCTTGAAAAAACCATGATACATCAAATATATACGAAATAATATCTATCATTTGTATAGCAAATATATTTGAATATCTAAAGTTTACAACAAAGCAAAAATAAAATATTATTAAACTTATTGATAATGATATTGCCCTCATGCACAATATTTCATAAAAAACGATACTTCGTTTTTCAAGATTATTTTGATAATACGCTACTTCTCTTTGCCCATATAAACTTAAACCAATACAACCAAAAACCATAAAAAACTGTGTAATAGAATTAGTATAATTATATGTTCCTACACCACTAGCTCCCAATACTCTTGATATATAGGGTGTTACAATAATTGGTAATACTACTAACAATATTTGATAACTGGCATTATAAAAATAATTTTTAATAACCTTATTCATAAATTCTCTTCTTTCATAAAAAATATTAACTAAATCTTACCCAAATACTAAAAGCCATATTTTTCGAATAAACCCAACTTTTTTTATATTATTTTTTTTATAAAAAATCAATCTCGAAATCTTGTTCTTATTTTTTAGATTTGCATATTCCTTAATTATTTTAAGATGCATTTGGTCTACTTCATCTTTATTAACACGATAAAATTCTTCTACTTGTTCGTAAGTATCTGTTACAACTTTTCTTGCAAATTTAAATCCTCTTTTCGCATTTGCAATCATTGTTGAAAGTTTTTTTGCAGATTTTGCACCAACGCTATTATTTTCATGTTGCCTATATTTTATTAAGGATCTATTTATAAATTTTCCTTTCCCAAATCCATAAGCAATCAATGCTGCTAACCAATCATGCATATATATTTTATTTAAATTATAATCCTTAACCATATAATTTTTCAGCTTTCTATTAAACATCATTGCACAACCTGTAACATAATTTTCAAGTAAAAAACAATTGATAGTTTCTGCATGTCTATTAAATAGTGAATAATCAAAAAATGAATCTGCTATAATATTCATATTTTGATCTACAACATATAAATCACAATGCACCAATAATGGTATTTGATTAGTGTTTTCATTTTCTAATTTTTTTAATTCCTCGTACATAATTTCAAGTTTATTATCTAGCCATATATCATCTTGATCACAACATGATATATATTCATTTTCACTATAACTCATCAACTTAAAAAAATTATTTTTGGCACTCCCAGATGATATACCATCATTTATGATTTTTACCTTATCGGGGTATTTTTTTTTAAAATTATTTAAAATATTTATTGTATTATCTTTTGAACCATCATCTCTTACTATTAAATACCAGTTTTTATATGTCTGATTTTCAATACTTTTTAATTGTTCATCAAGATATTTTTCACCATTATATGTAGCTAATAATATATCTATCGTATCCATCTGACTTCCTCTTCTTTATATCTTCAATTTATCAATATTACTTGTTTAATATTATCAAATTATATCATAATTGTAAAATTTCGTTCTTATCCACTTCTATATTTTAAACATTTATAAATAACATGCATTTATTAGATTACAAATAGTTAATGCTGCTAAAAAGCATGCAAAAATATTTACATATCTATACACATTTTCTTTTAAAGAAATTTTTTTATTATTAATAACTAAAACAATCGTATAAATAATTGGAATAAAATATCTTCCTTGAACCCCTTCTATATGATCATATCCTAATGGTGTCCAGTAAATACACATTGATAACAACACTAAAAAGAAAATTATAAAATTTATACATGTAAACAATATTCTCATTCTACCATCTATTTGATATTCTTCCTTTCTTAATGCACTGACTAATAACATCAATCCCCAACATTTAAATAACCCATATGGCAATTTAACCGTAAACCAACTCAAATCTTGTCCTAAACATGAATAATAATACCATTCTAATTTAAGATTAATTGTATTTATAAATAGTGCTATGCTTTCTATTGGATGTGTAATTAACCAACCAACAGAATATCCCTCTGTTCCACTCCAAGAGATAATATGTTTAGAAACAGCTGTAGACTCAACTACTTCTTTAGATGATGAACTACCAAACGAAACAAAATTAAGTAATAATATCAAAATTGAAATTCCTACAACTAAAATAACTTTATGTTTTCTTTCTAAATGCACATTGTTTATATTATCAAACCTAGATAATATTGGTATAAGAAGTAAGAATGAATAAATTGCACTTTTAATACTTAATAAGAGAACTGCCGCCAAAAGATATTTTATATATTCATCATACCGTACATCCTCACTATGATAAACAAAGAATAAACCATATGCCAAACAAAAGAATGCTGAAGCATTTAAAATTGAATCGTAAGATAATGACATCATTTGTTGGGAACACATTGGCAGAATAGAAATCATAAATAGTAATTGTTTTCCAACAGGAATTTTTTTTATTGCAAAATACGTTAGCCATATATAGAAAAATAAATTGCATAATCTAGCAATATAAAGTGTCGGTGTAGCACCAAAGTGCATAACTCTTGAAAAAACAGTTCCAATAACCGCTGGAAAATACCAAAATATTTGCTTCCAATTGGCCGATTGTTCATCTATTGTGACATAATCGCCATTATCTTCACCAGAAAAGAAGTGTGTATAACTATAATCATAACTTTCTAATATAGGGGATTGTGGTAAATGTTCATAAATATACTTTTCTTCCCCTCTTAACGTAATTTTATCTTGTTCTACTCCCATAATTTGACTTGCTAGTGAATATGTAAGTCGCATATGTGTCGCTTCATCAGGAACCATCCCTGGTATCATAATCAAAGAATAAGCAATACTTACAGGAATCATAACAATCAAAAAGAGTTTTTCTAATTTATAATCTTTTTTTTGTAAAAGATAATTTATTGATATAAACAAATAAGCTGATGTCATAATAAATATAAAATAAGCTATATGTAAAATAGATGATGGCAGGGCACTCATTGCACTTATGTAATGATTATAAAAATAACCAACAATAAAAACGATTATAATATTCGCAACTATTTGAATAACTCGTTTATTGATAAAACTTGGTTTTTGTTCTATTTCAGGTTCTTCTATTTCTTGTTCATTTTCTTCTTCTATTTCATCAGAAAACTGAAAGCGTTCAATCGCTTGACTTTCTTCACGTTTTGCGTGTTTCATAATATATCCTTTCCTCTTTTAAAAGAGTTTCCTTTCTTCATTAGTTATTACTTTAACACACTTTTATTAAAATGTCATAAAATGGCAAAATAAAAAGCTACGATATAAACCGTAGCCGTTTATTAAATTTTAAATTAGTTATTGATTAATTTATCTTCATCAGACCAAGAATATAATTTTCTGATTTCTTTTCCGACTTTTTCTGATTCATGTTCTGCAGCTAATTTTCTCATTGCTTTGAAATGTGCTTGTCCTCCAGCTGATGACATATCTAATAAGAAATCTTTTGCGAATGTTCCATCTTGGATATCTTTTAAGATTTGTTTCATTGCTTTCTTTGTATCTTCTGTGATGATCTTTGGTCCTGTTATATAATCTCCATATTCTGCTGTATTTGAAATTGAATATCTCATTCCTTCAAATCCTGATTGATAGATTAAGTCTACGATTAATTTCATTTCATGGATACATTCAAAGTATGCATTTCTTGGGTCATATCCTGCTTCTACTAATGTTTCAAATCCTGCTTGCATTAAAGCACATACTCCACCACATAAGACTGCTTGTTCTCCAAATAAGTCTGTTTCTGTTTCTGTTCTGAATGTTGTTTCTAGAACTCCTGCTCTTGCTCCTCCAATTGCTAGTGAGTATGCTAAAGCGATGTCTTGTGCTTTTCCTGTGTAGTCTTGTTCTACAGCTACTAGACATGGTGTTCCTTTTCCTGCTTGGTATTCACTTCTTACTGTATGTCCTGGTGCTTTTGGTGCAATCATTGTTACATCTACATTTTTTGGTGGTACGATTTGATTGAAATGAATATTGAATCCATGAGCAAACATTAACATGTTTCCTTCTTCTAGATTTGGTTCAATTGATTCTTTATATAATTTTGCTTGTAATTCATCGTTGATTAAAATCATGATGATGTCTGCTTTTTTTGCAGCTTCTGCTGAAGTATATACTTCAAATCCTTGTTCTTCAGCTCTTTTCCATGATTTTGATCCTTCGTATAATCCTACGATGACTTTTACTCCTGATTCTTTTAAGTTTAATGCATGTGCATGTCCTTGTGATCCGTATCCAATGATGGCTACTGTTTTCCCATCTAATAATGATAAGTCACAATCTGATTCATAAAATATTTTTGCCATTTTATTTTCCTCCGTTAATTTTTATTACTCGATTTCCTTTTTCGAGTTTATTATATTACTACAGTTGTCTTATGTCAATAGTGTTGTCTGCTCTCTTTTAAATTTTTATTTCTTTTCAAGTTTTAATTGATTAATTGCTCTTAGAATGTGAATATGCATGGCACTTTTTGCTCCCTCGGCATTACGTGCATTCATAAATTCCATAATCATCTTATTATCTGAAATAATATCTTGATTTGAAACATGTTCATACTCATAAAGGAAAACCCCTTTTTGAATAGATTCTTGTAAAACCGGTTCTAATCGTGACATAAATTCATTATGTGTTGCTTGAGCAATCGAACAGTGAAAAAGCATTTCTTGTTTTGCATAATCTTTTTTATTTAAAATACATTCTTCAATTTCATTTTTGATTGCATTGATTCTTTCTAATTCTTTATCTGTTGCCCGAAGTGTTGCATAATAAGCAATTTCTGGTTCAAAAATCAAACGTATTTCATACAAATCATCTGCCCCCATTTTTACTTCTGGTGGGATATTGAGTCTATCTAACGTATGATCATTATAATCTTCCCTAACAAATGTTCCTTTTCCCCTTTTGATTTCTAAAACATGGCGTGTTACTAAAATACGAATTGCTTCTCTTAAAGTAATACGACTGACCCCTAATTCTTTTGATAAATCGATTTCATTGGGAAGTTTATCTCCTGGTAAGTATTTCTTTTCTACCACAATTTGTGAAAGAAGAACTTCAGCAATGTCATCAGATAATCTTTTTTTCTTATCCATAGTTTCCCTCGATTCCTTAAATTACTCACAATTTTATCACAAACCTTTTAAATATTCTATGTTCTTTTGTCCATACCTTTTTTTTAATAAGACATATATTAAATTGAAAGGAGGTTATTTATGGACCCAGTAACAATTGCAAATCAAGCCACATTACTTTACAACAACGTCACAACAAATTCTAATATGGCTGTTACACGTATTTTAAGTCTTTATGATTTGACTGCTACTAAAGAAGCACTTTTGGACACGTATACTCCAGGACAAACCATTACCTATGTCACAAGAGTTGAAAATACAGGAAGTGCTCCTCTTTATAATCTTACTATTGTTGATAATCTAGCAGATGGTCTTATTCGCTATATCGATAATAGTGTAAAAGGTTATTTAAATGGATCACCTATTGAAATAACAGCTCAAACTACAACGAATTCTGTAACATTTAAAGTAAATAGTATTGTTGAACCAACAGATAATGTTCTTATCATTTTTGAAACAACAACACCTACGTCAAATCCTGAAACACTCACAAATACGCAAACAGTCACAGCGAATGGTGGTTCGACAACAGGACCGGTTATTACCGTTAAGCCTGACCCAACTGCAACCGTGACAATTGCGAACTATGCTGCTTTAGAAATAACAAAGTCTGTTGATAAATCAAGTATTTATAGTGGTGAATCCCTTGTTTATACTTTTAAAATTATCAACAGAGGAAATGAAACAGCCACAAATGTCGCCTTTAATGATATCTTCCCAGGCGGATACAAGATTGAAACAATCACTTTAAAAACACCAGACGAACCAGATCCTATTATTTATGATCCAGCAACTTATGTAAACTTTACAACACTTGCCATTCCAAATCTTGTAATTCCTGTTGGCACAAGTACTCTTGTCGTTACCGGAACTTATACCACAATAACTTAAAATGGATGCCAAAGCATCCATTTTAATCGTATAATTGGAAATTTAAATGATAGACAAGTGAATCAAACATTTTTGTATTAAAACCATAGGCAATACAATCATCCACTTCTCCATCCCAATCATTATTTAGTTGATCTAATACTTCTTTGGCTTTTTCTTTAGTTATTTGACAAGTTGCAAAGAATTCAACAGCATCTTTTTCCATTTGTGATTCTTTATAAGGAGATACAGAAAAATCAGGATAAACTTCTAATAATTCCTTTTTAACCTTTTGATAATCTTCTTCCTTAGAACTTGATAGAACAACATATAATGTTCCTAACATTATTTCAACATCCTTTCTTTAATCTTTGAAATATTTTCAAAATCATTTGTTTGTCTTTTCTCTACATCATGATATAACTTACTCAACTTAAATGCAATCATTACAAAATAAAGAATAACCATTACAATAAAAATCACAAACCACATAAAAATAAGCCAACCCATCTTACATAACCCCTTTATCTAATTGATGTAAATCGCTATGATAACAAATATAAAGCATAATTGCAGCTGCTACCCAAGCTAATACTTCCGCCAAATAAATACCATAAACACCAATATATCGAGGAAGTATAAGCGCTACTGAAACACGCATGATCAATTCAACAATTCCTGAAGCCATTGGAATCAAAGTATTTTCCATACCTTGAAGCGCACTTCGATAAGAATACAACATATAAAGAATCGGTAAACAAACCGCCATTGTAAATAAATAATCATAAGCATAATTTAAAACAATTTGTGTTTGTTTTGGTGTTGTGGAAATAAATAAAAGAAGAATCTTTTTCCCTAAAAATAATATACTTATCATAATAACAATTGAAATAAATACCGATAAGATATTTGCCTGAAATACGCCCGATTTCATACGTTGATATTTTTTAGCACCAAAATTTTGTGACACAAATGTCGTAATCGCATAACCAAAGGAAATCGCAACAACTTCTAAAATACCATACACTTTATTAGTTGCCGTATATCCTGCAATAAATAAGAAACCAAAACCATTGACAACAGATTGTAAGATAATACCACCAATGGCAATAATTAAATTTTGAAAAGCAAGTGGTAAACCTAATTTAATCAGTTGTTTGATTAAATGTGAATCTATTTGAAAACTCTCTTTTGTTATTTTAAATGGTAATTCTTTCGTCAATTTATAATAACAAAATGAAGCTGCAAAAAGCTGTGATATTAACGTTGCAATTGCCGCTCCAGCAATCCCTTGATGAAAAACACAAACAAATAATAAATCTAAAGCAACATTTAAACAAGCTGCCATTACCATGGCAATAAGCGGAGTTCGACTATCCCCAATTGCTCTTAAAATACTTGAAAAACAATTATAAAAGATAACAATTAACGCACCACCGGACATAATTCTTAAATATGTAATCGATCCTTGAATCGTATGACTTGGCGTATTTAAAAGTTGAAGTAAAGGTTCAATAATTATTTGTGCACAAATAATAACCATCAAAGCAATGAAAAAACATGATAAATAAGACATTGCAATTGATTTTTCCATTCCTCTTTCATCATTAGCGCCTAGACAATTCGAAACACGTATTGAAAAGCCTTGCGTAAAGCCCATTAATAAACCCAAAATAGCCCAGTTGATCCAATCAGCTCCCCCAATAGAAGCTAAGGCATCTACGCCTACAAAACGGCCAACGATCATGGTATCCACCATGATATAGAGCTGTTGAAGTAAGTTGCCAAACATTAAGGGTAAAGCAAAGAAAAAAATTAATTTTAAAGGATTTCCCGTTGTTAAATTCTTCATAGTTTTCCTCCGTATTTTTTATTATTAGGGGTTTTTAATATAAAGTCAATCATATTGTTTTTTAATTTGTTGATTTTAAGTTATAATAGAAAGAGGTTAAAGGAGAGAGAAGTATGGCTAATTGTAATCATGATTGTAATTCATGTAAAAGTACATGTTCAAAAAAAGATTTTTTAGCACCAATGAATGCACATTCTCGTGTAAAAAAAGTGATTGGTGTGGTTAGTGGTAAAGGTGGAGTTGGTAAATCTTCTGTAACTTCCTTACTTGCCCTTGCAAAACAAAGAGAAGGTTATAAAGTTGCAATTTTAGATGGGGATATTACAGGTCCTTCGATTGGACGTATTTTTGGTGTTGAAAATAAACAAGTTTTATCTAATGGAAAAGAATTCACACCTGTTGAAAGTAGTCAAGGTACTAAAATCATGTCTACTAATTTATTGTTAGAATCTAATGATACCCCTGTTATTTGGCGTGGTCCTGTTCTTGCGGGAATGATTAAACAATTCTGGTCAGATGTTATGTGGGGCGATGTTGATTATATGTTTGTGGATATGCCTCCAGGTACTGGAGATGTCCCACTTACTGTTTTCCAATCATTACCTTTAGATGGAATTATTATTGTGACAAGCCCACAAGAGCTTGTTGGAATGATTGTAAGTAAGGCAGTGAATATGGCTAAAAAGATGGATGTTGATATTATTGGCATTGTTGAAAATATGTCTTATGTCAAATGTCCAGATTGTGATAAAAAGATTTATATGTTTGGTAAAAGTCATAGTCAAGAAGTGGCTGATCGTTATCAACTTCCATTACTTGGGCAATTACCAATTGATAGTGAACTAACACAATTATCTGATCAAGGTTATGTGGAAAATTATCATTCTGATTGGTTTGATGAATTTTCTTCAAAAGTAAAGGATATTTAAAAAAGCACCGAGGTGCTTTTTTAATTTATAGGTTCATTATTGCGATTCATGTAATCTTTAACAGCATCGTTTAAGACATCATTTAAATATTGACTAAAGTCATCTTTATCTTCAACATTTGATAATTGAATTGGCATATTAACAACACCAACATGAACATTTTCATCTGACATGAGCTTTTCAAGATCTCCTGCTTGTCCAAACATTTTAGATGCTGCTTGCATTGTTTTACAATGAGACATCGTTGCATAATAAACATAATCTTCAAGAGTTTCCATCCCTGTAACATCTTGAATTTGGTTTAATTGTTGTTGTAATAGTTCTACTTCATCATCATCAAATTCTAAAACAACTTTTTTCATTTAAATCACCTCATATTCTCGTAATATATTATCACAAACTCTAAAAAAAGATAGTCTTTTTAAGATTTATTTCTAATTAAAAATAAACTTATTCCTCTAAAAAAGCCAAGGGTTAAAACATTAAAGATGGTAATCCAATCCGCATATTTGAAATATACCTGTTTTATAATTTTATGTAATAAATAAATATTCATACTAAAAGAAATTAAAAGACAGATAAGCCATAAGATAAAAATAACCGTATCCAAAGACCCTAATTGAACATTTAATGAAAGATAAAAACAAATCGTTCCTAGAATTTCTATAATCATCAAGAAGATGCCTTCTTTTTCTTTGCCTGCTTGTTTTCCTAATAAATACTTATTGTAATAAGGAATCCATGCTGTCAAAGAATGTTCTTTTTTATAAAGATAAGCACATTCAAAAAGATAATTTTCGAAGAAATAAAAGATACTTATAAAAATCACAAAAAGATAAAATGCATAAAAGGACATAAATAATCCTAAAACAACAAGTACACTGATTCCTCCCATAATATCCTCCTAAAAAATAAATTCATAAATCATTCCAAATATTTCTCTTACAAAATATGTAGGAAACAACCACCACGCTGTTTTGGCACTAACAGCATAACTTTCTATATTTAAATTATTCGCAATCGTTTGTGCTCGATATTCATGAAATTCATTAGTAATGATTGTTATTTTTTTATTAAGATTTTCTTTTTCAATGATTTTATATGAAAAAAGAATATTTTCTCTTGTAGATGTAGATTGATCTTCTAAATAAAGTCTTTTTTTATCAATTCCTTTTTTTACAAGATATTGATACATACACTTAGCTTCTGATATTTCTTCATTTGCGCCTTGACCACCAGATAAAACACAATTTAATTCTTTATGTTCATTTAAGTATTCATAGGTTTTATCCAATCTTTCTTTTAAAGCAAGACTTGGTTTTTTGTCTTTAACACGACAGCCTAAAACAACAACTGTTGTTTCTTCACTACTTGGATGATTCATATTCGATAAAATCTTATAGGAACTAAATGAAATAATTCCTAGTATTGCAATAATAATGATAATTGTTATTGTAGATGTTAGGTATGGATAAAGCTGTCTACTGTATAATACAACAAGTGCACATAAAAGCGAACCTAACATTCCTGCGATATTTCCAATATTCAATATACCTTTTAAAATAAAAGGGAGAGCAAATAGGATAAAGCTTAATATAAAGAATACAACCAAACAATATTTTATAATTTTCATTATCTCACCTACTTTGTACCATTCTAACAAAAAAATAGAAGTTTTCCACTCCTATTTAAAATATTGATCTATTTTTGTTTTATTTAGTTCTTCCCCTATAACAATAATCACATCTTGTCCTTCTGGAATTTCTTGAATCGTTTTACTTTCCTGTGTCATATTCATTTCATACCATTTATTATCCTTTTGATAAAATCCTTTAACTCTCATAACATGACCACATTCTTGATCTAAAAAGATTTTATCTATTTTTTCAATAAATTCCTCTTGGTTAAAATGATTATTCATATAGTAAAGTGATTGAAAAGCTTCATTTTGATCAAACCATAATTTTTCAATAGTATTATTTGTATACCCACTTTCTAATAATTCTTCGTAATCTTCTTTTTCAAAGTCTTTCCATTGTTTGATTTTTATTCTTGAGGATTCTATTTTTTTTCCATGAAATGAAGTTAATGCTTGGTTGATTTGTTGAATTGTTTCATTGATTCGTTCTTGACTTGTAAGATCTACTTTACTTAATAAAACTTTACCCGCACTGACAACTTGGCTGGCAAGTAAATAAGAAGCTTCTTTAGACAGATTCTTTTCTAAAGAAGAATCAACAATTGCGAAAACATTTCCTATTTCATACCAATTTGTAAGAGGTTCTTCATGTAAGATATCAAAAAATTCATCAACATCAAAGATTCCTGATGGTTCTACTAAAACACGATCAAATTGGCGCATTCCCATAGAAATCAGCTTTGTTTTAAAACGTCTTTGATGACAATCTTTATCACAAGCACCTGCCACCATTTCTAATTCACAATTTTCCGATTGTAAATCTTGTAAAAGCATCATATCAACGTTCACTGCCCCAAAATCATTTTCAATGATTCCTACTTTATATCCTTGATTTATTAAATATGTTGCATATTTCTTTATAAATGTTGTTTTACCAGAGCCTAAAAACCCTGTTATTAAATCTACTTTAATCATTGTTACTCACTCCTTACCCTTATTATATCGTCAAAGAAAAAAAAGTCTAATCAAAGACTTTTTAATCTGTTCTAAGCGCTGTAACTGGATCTTCTTTAGCAGCCTTTTTAGAAGGAATAATTCCTCCAAGTAAAGTTAAAATAATACTTAAGACAATTAAAACAATTCCTGCGACAGGTGGTAAACTAGCATTAACAGCCGTCGTATCCGCAATATCATGAATAACTATATTTGCAGGAATCAGTGCAAGTAATGTAATGACAATACCAATAAGTCCAGCAAAGAATCCGATAATAAATGTTTCTGCATTAAATACTTGAGAAATATTACGTTTTGAAGCACCTATTGCTCTTAAAATACCAATTTCTTTTTTACGTTCTAACACACTTATATAAGTAATAACACCGATCATAATCGAAGAAACGACTAAGGAAATTCCAACAAAGGCAACAAGAACATAACTTATGACATTAACAATATCCGTAACAGATGACATTAAAGTTCCTACAAAATCTGTATACGTGATGACTTTATCATCTTGGTTTGTTTTTTCCATTTTTTTATTATAGTCATCTAAAAATTGAATAACTTTTTCTTTACTTTCAAAGTTTTTAGGATAAATATTAATTCCTGCAGGTTTATTAAAATCAGTATATCCTAATTTTTTTATATTATTTTCATAGGAATCTTGTTCACTTGTCATCATGGATGTCATTAAACTCATGATATCTTTTTCATCCATATTTAAATTCATTGCCCCTGCAAAGGCTTGACTATCAAATTGGAAAGCATTTGTAAGAGAAGTAGATAAATTCATCATACTTCTTTGCATTTCTTTTTGTAACGATAAAGACATTGTTTGCATATAAGAATTCATATATTGTGACATAATCGATGTAATCTGTGATTGAAGATCTGTTGTTTGAATAATACTTGTCATTTCATTTGTAAGAATATTTTTAGCTTCCTTAGATTGAAGATATTGCAAAATATATTCATTAACTTTTGCCATATTCAAATCTGTATCACCTAGTTGTTCTTGATATTTTTTAAATAAATCACTCATGATTTGTGACATTTCTTCATTACTAATACCATCTGGTGCATATTTTTTGATTTCTTCTTGAATAAAGTTCATCGCTTCATCACTTTGAATGTAATCAATAAAACCTTGCATAGCTTGATTGATATTGGCTTCTGGATGAGTTTTGATATATTCGTTATAACCATTCATTAAGCTTGTTGTTAAATGATTAATTTGTTCATTTGTTAGATCAAAATGAATTTGTTGAATAATCTGTTGTAAATCAATAGCAGGTAGTGATTGATTTGTAAGAGCTGTATTTAAATTAGATAAATCTATTTGTATTTTAGAAGTATCAAATTTAAAAGCATTTTTCATTTTATTTTGATCAACTGTAAAAAGTGAACTCATATCAAAATTATTTTCTTTTGTATCAAAAGCGTTACCAGTAAAAACATTAATATTATGATTATTGATTTGTTGTTGAACTATTTCACTTTTTATTGATTGATTGATAACATGATCAATAAGTGAAGACGGATAATAAATTCCTGTTGATAACATCGTTGCAGAAGAATCATCTTTAGGTTGTACAACTCCTACGATGTGAATATCTTCTCCATTTTGTACAAGATTTTTCATATATTCTTGATCATCTGTTTTATCTTTCCAAACTTGATATTGTTGGTCATATTGATAATAATCAGAAGCATTAACAAGTTTAAATGTTTTATTTAAAAGATCTTGATAGCTATATTCATCATTTTGTAAAGTCACATCTACTTCTTCTTCATTAGAAAACTGTTTGACCATATTATCTAATTCATTTACATCTCTTAAGCCAAGAGTATAAGCCATCATATCACTTATTTTTCCTTTAGCTGTAAGAACAATTACACATTCGTTTGCTTTTTTAGGCCAATGTCCGGCTTTAACATCATATTGTCCACTAAATAAATTCGTATTCTTGGGCATTGACTTAAAAACATCCGTAGACATCATGCTGGACATCATACTATTAGAACTTGATGAAGTTCCCATACCAAGTGAACTAAATGTTTTATCAGGATTGACTTGTCGATATTCTTCATTATTAAAAGAATATATTTGTGGTGCTATATTGTAGGTATATTCAATAGAATTTGTTGATTTTTTTATTTGTTTTTGATTTTCTTGAATATATTTTTTTAATGACTCAAGATCATTTGAACCTATTTTAGAAAACATAGTTGTCATCATATTAGCAACTTGAACATCATTATTTGATTTTGTTTTTTCACTATCATCTGTAAGCATAGAAGACATATCAAAACCTGTACTTGTAATTTGTAGAGGATATTCAGATAAAGTATCTTCTTCTATTGTCTGGATATAGGTATTGACCCCATTTGATAAAGAAAGAATTAAAGCAATGCCAATAATTCCAATGGATCCTGCAAAAGAAGTTAAAAACGTTCTTCCCTTTTTTGTTTTTAAGTTATTAAAACTTAAAGATAAAGAAGTAAGAAGAGACATGGATGTTTTACCAAGACTTCTATGTTGTGATGATTGGTTTTCAATATGAAAAGGATTGGTATCATCTAAAATAACACCATCTTTTAAAGTGACTATACGCGTTGCATATTCTTTTGCAAGCTCTGGGTTATGTGTTACCATCACAACTAGTCGATCTTGAGCAACTTCTTTTAATAAATCCATGACTTGAATACTTGTTTCACTATCTAAAGCGCCTGTTGGTTCATCAGCCAATAAAATATCTGGATCATTGACCAATGCTCGGGCAATAGCCACTCGTTGCATTTGTCCTCCAGAAAGTTGATTAGGTTTTTTATGAATTTGTTGCCCTAATCCAACCTTTGTAAGTGCATCAATCGCTTTTTGCCTTCTTTCTGACTTAGAAACACCAGAAATAGTAAGGGCAAGTTCGACATTTGATAAAATTGTTTGATGAGGTATTAAATTATAACTTTGAAAAACAAAACCAATTGTATGATTTCGATAAGAATCCCAATCACGATCTTTATATTTCTTAGTAGAAATTCCATTAATAATAAGATCACCACGATCATAGCGATCAAGGCCTCCAATAATATTTAAAAGAGTTGTTTTCCCACTTCCACTAGGGCCAAGTATCGCAACAAATTCATTATCTCTTAAATTAAGAGAGACATGATCTAAAGCTTTTTGAATAAAATTTCCTGTTTTATATTGTTTACAGATATCTAAAATTTGTAACATCTTTTCCCCCTCCATATAGAGAAATAATACCAAAGAAATATAAACAGAGTGTTAATAAGTAAAAAAAAAAGAACTGGCAACGAGCTATTT
>JAUNWT010000132.1 GCA_030540195.1 Bacillota bacterium
CGAAATACTTAAATAACAGGTCATTATAAAATGGTATATTCTTTTCTTTATTCATTCTTTTTCCTCCTACTAGTATATTCGTCACTTCTTCCTGTTTTTTCTTCAAAAAATAAAAAAAGATAGAAAAATCTATCTTCCATAAAATTCTTTTGGACAATCAGCTTTAAATTCATATTTTTTCTTTGTTTTTGGATGAACAAAACCAAAAGCATGAGCATGTAAACCTAGTCGTCTTATTGGATTTGATGTTGCTCCATATTTTTTATCACCAACAATTGGATGATTAATATTAGAGAGTTGAACCCGAATTTGATTTTTTCTACCTGTATCTAAATTAATTTCCAAAAGTGTTTGATTTTTCATTTCTTTAATCACTTTATAATGGGTAATCGCCAGTTTTCCTTTTTCTTTACTAGAAATATAAACCTGTTGTGTTTTACTTTCAGCAAGATAATTTTTTAATGTTCCTTGCTTCTTTAATCCTTTTCCTTCTACTAAAGCCATATATCCTCTTAGATAGACAATTTTATTCCAATCTTTTTGTAGAAGATCTCTTGTTTTTTCATTTTTACAAAACATTAAAACACCTGAAGTTTCTCGATCAAGACGATGAACAATAAAAACCTTTTGATTCTTATTTTCTTTTTTCAAATACTCGCTCACATAATGATAGGCTGTTTTTTCTTTTTCTTTTCCATCAGACATACTTAATAAACCGGATGGTTTATTAATCACCACAAAATCTTGATCTTCATAAAGAATTTCTAGAGGTGAATTGTTTTCCTTTTTTATTTCAACAACATCATTTTCTTTTAATAAATAATCAAATTGACTTATTTGTTGGTTATTAACATATACTTCTTTATATTTTAATAGATTTTTAGCGTTTTTACGATTATATGATAATAACAAAAAATCCATTAATATCATTTCTTTTTTTACTTTCATTTTCTTCTCCTAAAAAAATGCAAAGAAAACTTTGCATTTTACATTCTTATAATAATTTGTGAATTAAGTAGTACTAAAATAGATTCCAAAATATAAATCACGCAAGCTACCCACCATGGCATGAGACCTAAGACACCTAATAAAACAACTAATAAACTAATTAAAATACCAATAAATGTATTTTGAATATTGATTGCTTTTTGTTTACGAGCAATTTTTAACAAATCAATGATTGTATCAAAATTAGAATCTGTTAACATGATATCACTATTCTTTGTCACATTTTCATTATGAACACCACCACGTGAAATCGCTACAGAAGCTTTTTGAAGTAAAGCAATATCTTTGTCACAATCGCCAATATAAGCAACCGGACCTGCTATAATGGCTTTATCCATAATTTCTAATTTTTGTTCAACAGAATAATTGTTGTAGATTGTATATTCATCATTTTCTAAATCAACAGGTCCATCATTAAAAATAATTAATGATTTATGAAGTCCTTTGATTTTTTCAAATAAATCCATTTCATCTTCTGTGGTTTCAATTCCATCAAAACGATCATAAATAATTGTTGTACATGTATTGAGATCATCTAAACCACTATTTTCTTTAATCGCAATCTTTTTCGAAAAAGCTTTAGCCACACCAGCAAGTAACGTAAATGAAGCCCCTTGTACATAAGCAAAACTTCCTGAAACAGTTAACATAATAATTCCTAGATACATATATTTTAAATTATCATGTAAATTTATAATTGGTAAAATCACACAACAAATTAAACCAACAACAATTAAAGCTTTTGTATAAACATCAGAAACCTTATTAATAATTTTTTCTGTTCTTGAAGAAGATGTTGGTGCATTTGTCGCAATATCTACAATTTTTGACATAGCTGAAACTTCATATAGTGCAGTTGTTTTGACATGTAAATACCCTTCTTTAACAACTGTTCCACTAAATACTTCATTACCGATTTTAGAAGTTTGATAGACATCACTTCCATCAATGGCATAAACATCTAATTTAGCTCTTCCTTTAATGATCTTTCCACCTAAAGGAATTGTTTCTCCTTCTTTAATAACCAAAACATCCCCAATATCAAATTCTGTTAAAGGAACCATTTCTTCATTTCCTTTAACCAATCTTCTTCCTAAGTCCTGATGAGAAACAAGTTCATCTAATTTTTGCATTGACCATTGTGTCACTTGCATAATCAATTGTTTCCCAAATTGGTAAAAAACTGAAACAATAAGTGCTTCGATAAAGGCACCATAGACCCATCCACCTAAACACGCAAGTAAAAAAATCGTATTTTCACTTAAGTAATTCTTTAATTGTATATCTCTTTTTGCAGCTTGTAGCACTTTTTCATTACATACAACTAAAGCAATAAGCCAACCTACATAAGTTAAAAATGTTGTATCTCCAAAGGTAACAAGCCCCAAGGCAACCCCTACACAAAATAAGGCAATACGTGCATATTTTTGAAAATATTTTTCATTAAATAAATCCTGTGATTTAAAAGGTTTTTTCCATTGCTCAACCTGAATATCAGGATTGACATTTTCAACAATACGTTTAATACGATTCAAAGCATAAGCTGATGAAGTAAGTGTCAACATTTTATTTTGAAAATCGAGTTGTACATTTTCAAAGACACTATATTTAGAAAGAATATCTTTGATTTCATTTGCTTCTTCTTCGCTTTCTAAATTAGTAAACATAAAGATTTTTTCTACTTTATTTTGATTAGAAATATATTCTCTTTTTTTTCGATTGACCATTTCTTTTAAGATATAATCCATGTTTGATTCATCTAAATAGTTTTGAATATTATCAGGTCTCGCACAATTAAAAGAAATAGAATCCTTATTTATTTTAATATGTGAGACTTCTTGCATACTGTTTAACTTTAAAGATAAAGCATTGATATCTTCGGTTTTGATATGATCTATATAATATATACGTTCCATATGCTTTTCTCCTTTTTTAACGCTATTTATTTTAACATACTTTCTTAAAAAATCAAAATACGTTCTTTTCATCGACTTGTTTGTTTATGTTGAATAAGAATAAAGTTCTGTTTAAATTCTTTATCTGTACACGATAAAGAAAATTCATCACCATAAACCTTATAATGAATAAGCTCATCTTCTTGATTTTTCATGATACAATCATAGACCGCTCCTTGTTCAAATAATACATTTTTCTCTTTACCGATGATAATTTCCATAGATTTAATACATCTACAAAGACATCTTTTCCCTGCATTAGCGATTATGACCACCTCATTTCTTTTTCATTGTACAACACAAGATTCTATATGACAAATTTATAAATCTAGCATGATCTCTTTAAAATAAAAATGGAGCCATATATACTGAACCGACTTT
Organism: Bacillota bacterium; assembly: GCA_030540195.1. Taxonomy (GTDB): domain Bacteria; phylum Bacillota_I; class Bacilli_A; order Erysipelotrichales; family Coprobacillaceae; genus Faecalibacillus. The sequence goes on from JAUNWT010000132.1 coordinate 3,345, forward strand.
GTTGGACAAAAAATAATTAACTTAATGATAAGGCTTG
>JAUNWT010000038.1 GCA_030540195.1 Bacillota bacterium
ATATATTTATAATTTTTATCATTTAGAACAAAAAAACTGAGGAGTAGCTTTTTTTATTTTCCTCCTCAGCTTATATAATATTACTAATTTTTGTTAAATATTTTATTCAGCCAACTTTGCTTTTACAATATTTTCATTAAGCATTTCCAACTCTTTAAATCTTACAGAAAGAGCATCGTTTAATGACATATTTCCAAAAACATCAATTACCATTTGTTCATCCCAAATATCATTTTTTTCTTTTAATTTTTTAACAAATTCTTTTACTTCCATTGTAGTCATGTTTTATTCCTCCTTGATTAATCTTTCATAGAGGAATGGTAACATCAGAAATAATCTCTTACAATTCTTTTAAGATAATTAATGAATTTAATAAAATTGTTTTTTACATAGTCTATATACAAGTGATAGATTTTTATCTCTTTCTTTGATTAACAAAATATTTTTGTCTTTATTTACATAAGCATATAGATTGAAAGGAAATGAGATCAATGCATGATATGGTGACATATTTTTATAATACTCTTGGAATTTTGGAAATTCTTTTTCATTTATTACTGCAAATTCTTCATAATCAGACAAATGAATATTGGATATATCAAAATCTTTCATAATGATAAAATCGTATCTTATACTTGAGTTATAGTTAAATATTGTTATTGCTTTACATTCATTGCAATACCAGCAGTCATACTCTTCGACTGCGTATTCACCTACATCATAGCAATCGTATATTTCGTTATATTGATCAGAATTTAAGATAAAAGACGGATGTTTATCTGTAAATTGTTTAAAAAAATTCAATCTATATGGAAGATAAATTTGTTTGCCATCACCATTCCACATCAAATGTCCATTTATACATGTACAATGTACCATTTTAACAGCCCCTTCATGAATGTTTAATCTACAATCATTATTACATTTTTTATTAAAATGAACAATTTTATTTTACTTTCTTGTAAACAGTTAGTTTCATTTAAAATGATTTCATTATTTTGATATTTTTCAAATTTGCTTAAAATTTTTAAATCAAAAAAGCATTAACTTATTTTTAGTTAATGCTTACTAATAATTGATTATAATCCGTAATATTCATACAGTTCGTCAATGGAAATATTGATACCTTTAGCTTTTAGAACAGCTTTTCTTTCTTCAAATAATTTATTTATAAGTATTTTTGCATTAAAACCATAATGAATTTCATTATGGCAATTGCTACATAAAGAAACAATATTTTCTTCAATATCTAATGAATTTTTAAATTTATATTGAAAAGCAAGGGGAATTAGATGATGTGCTTCAGTATATGGTGTAAGTCCATCTTTTCTTAAAAAACAGACATGTTTAATATCGATTTCACAAGAATAATGAGCATGATTTAATGCATTAATTGCTCTTTGTTTATCTCTTTTATAAACTTTTATGCCATTAATTTCTTTATATTCAGGTAATGGTGCTATTTCATCAGTATATTCAAAATAATTTTCCTTTTTTTTGATTTTTGCAATTTTTATTTGTAATTTATCATCTTCGTATGAGTTTATCAGCTCTATTCTATCTAACTTTTTATTAATCATTTCAATATTTTTTTAATAGTTATGCATCTATTAATAGACCAATTGATAAATTCATTGTCCTCAATATTGCTATATGGGTAATTGAGTATGAATTTTTTATGAATTGTTGATGAATCTAAAGAAGATTTTGAAATTTCAAAATGCTCAGGTATATTTTGTTCTAATTCAGAAATATGATTTTTATAGAATTCAAAAATTGTAGAACTTCTTCTTATATAAAACTCAATACAATTATTTTGTGAATTTTTACGTATCACAAAACCTTTATCATTATCATTTAAAGAAACTAAGTAACTGGCTCTATTAAGTGTTTTGCTTTTTTGAAATAAAGAAGCATATTGTTTATTATTAAATGCTTTTGATTCAAAATTTTTCCAAAATAGTTCATATTTTATTTGATCATTAACTAGATCATCTAATTCTATATATTTTGCTGATTGAGAATTTGGAGATAAAACATATGGCTTATCTAATTTAATATAATCTTTTAGAATATAGAAGCGATAAGGCGTATTTTCATTTGAAAAACCGAAAGTAGGATATCGATCTTTTATATATTTTAGAACATTATCATTATTTTTATAATGAGATGGAATAACGTCTTTTATATCGATAATTTCATATATGTTATTTATAATGCCACCAGGTTTTCTAAAAGCAATATAATTTATTATTTTGTTAGGGTATCCAATTTTTAGTGGGTGAGCATGAACTTTATATTTTTTTATCAAATCTTCAGTTCCGTTAATAGGCACTGTTAACACTTTGTCTTCGCTTTTTTGAGTACTTTTTTCAATTCCATACATATTTGTCTTATTAATAATATAACTAGCCCAATTATATAAATTATTTGTACTGTCAAATAATTTACGTGGACCTTACAGACTTCCATTAAAGCCATGAGTACGTAAATCATAAAAACTAATATCAAATTGAATTTTTTTTATTAGTTCTAGCCTTACAAGCCCATTTGAACTTATACTAAAATCCGATGAATTTAGCCAATACTTTTTATCATCGATTGCTTCTTCTTCGTTTATATTGTCATTAATAACTTTACATATATATTTTATACGTTGAACAGGATTACTGATATAAATGAATATAATATCATTTTTTTTGTAATTAGCATTCTTTGTCCAATCAATAAATTTTAATTCATTAAATGCCATCTCAATATCATACTTATTTGGGTTTGCAGCAATCAGCCATAACATTATAATTCCTTCTTTCTATAATAAAGATATTTTAATTATCTCATTTATGATATTGTATAACAATATATAAAATTAGATGCAATAAAGGAAATGAAAAAGGATGGAACATTAAATAAAATCCTAAAAAAATATGGATATACTATAGATACACCTAAGGGGGAATCTAATAATGATTAAAAATAAAAAAGTATTCTCTTTAAGAAGTTTTCGTATCATTATTGGTATCTTTTTGGTTATTAGTATTTTTGTGTTTATAGGATTAGGATTTTTTGCACAATATCAAGACCTTAAAGAAACTTATACCCTTGCTAAAGAAACAACATCATTTATAAAAACAGAATGTAAAAAATTTGATAATTATACAAGTGGTAATTCTGCACGTTCAGTTCAAGATTTATTGGATAAAGCAAATGGATTAAATACATTTATTTCTGATTCCAAACTCATTGATTCAAACTTTTTAAAAGATTTTATTTTTTCAGAACATGTTGGTGGAATATTTATTCTTGATCAAAATTTATCTCCTGTAGCTTATACCAATATGGATGATGTAGATCCTGTATCAATTTGGAGTGAAACTCTTTCAAAGAACAAAATTAAAGATGTTTTGCTGCATCCTCAAAAATCATATGTTGATCATGTGACTATTAAGAATCAAACGTATGATATGGCTGTTGTTGCAAGCAATAGTGGTAATCGACTTATTTTGTGTTATTCACCAACAAAAAAACCAGATACTGATCCTTATGAATTAACAGTAAGTAGTATTTTGGAAAATAATAGTTTTTATAAAAATCCAACATCGGTAATTACAGATGGCACAGAAGTTCTTTCTACCAATAGTTCTGTTGTAAAAAAATTAGGCACAAAACAATATAAAAAGCTTGTTTCATCGATTGAATGGAAAAATGATCAGTTAACAAAATTTAAATATAATGAAGATACTTATTATGGACTGCGAAAAGTTTATAATAATTATTATTGTTATACTGTTTATGCAGCAAATGATGTGTTTTCACATAGAACAGCTTTACTTACGGACTCATGGCGTATTTAGGTGTTATAATTATAATTCTTGTTATACAAAGACATTATGATAAGCTTAGTATTAATAATATGGAAAAGCAGCTCAGAATTATTAACGCTGTTAGTACAGCTTATAATTCTATCTTGTTATTACATATAAAAGAGATGAAGTTGGAACTAATTAAACCATCTGAAAGGCTCTCTTCAATATATGAAAAGCATAGTGATCCGTATAATTTCTTATTTACAATTTGTAAAACAGAAATAGATGAAAGTTTTTATTCAACAGTAATGCACTTTCTCGATTTAGATACAATTGCAGAAAGAGTAAAAGGAAAGCCATTTCTTGGATGTGAAGTTAAAGATTGCTATGGCGGATGGTTCTCTGTAATGTTGATTCCACAAAAAATGGATGAAGTGGGTAATGTACAAGCACTTTTAGTTACTACAAGAGATATTACAGGAATTAAACAAACAGAGGAATTAACTTTTAAAGATCAATTAACAGGTTTGTATAATCGAAATTATATGGAATCACGTAGTAAAAATATTGTTCATGATACTGATTTACCAGTAAGCTTAATTATGGCGTATTGCAATTATTTAAAACGTACAAATGATACACTTGGTCATGAATATGGGGATTTATTATTGCAACGTGTAGCAAATATTATTATTGAAACAATTCCTCAAAATGCAGTTGCTATGCGTATAGGTGGAGATGAATTTTTAATTTTATGTACGCAGTGTAATAATCAACAAGCTCAAAAAATTGTTGAAGATATAAAGCATAAATTAATTGAAAAAAGTGATGATAAACTTACGTTAAGCGTAGCATTAGGTATCTCTACAACTGTTGATAAGGAATTTTCATTTGAAAAAGCTTATAAAGTTGCAGATGAAGAAATGTATCGAGATAAAAAAGCATCTAGAACAAAAAATAATAGTAATTGATATGTGCATGTTCATAAGGAAATGCTTTTGATATTTTATAAAGAACCTTCAAAAAAATAACAACAAATGAAAATAAGTTGTTATTTTTTTATTTGAAAGCACAGGTGTTTTATATTTCATTTTTTTAATAAAATGAAGTATAATGATTGAAAAGGAGTGTATTTATGAGTATTACAATTACACAAATCGCAAAGCTTGCAGGTGTTTCTAGAGGAACCGTTGATCGTGTTATTCATCAACGAGGACGGGTTGCTCCCAAAGTAGAAAAGAGAATACGTGATATTATGGAAGAAAATGATTATCATCCAAATATGTTAGGAAGAGCTTTAGCTGTTTCTAAAACACCACTTACAATAGGAATGATTATGATTGAAAAAGGAAATCCATTTTTTCAATTGATTCATTTGGGAATGGAAGAAGCAATATCTCAATTTGGAGATTATCCAATTTCAGTTGACTTTAGACATATTAATGGTGTGAACGAAGAAGAATATTTGAATGTACTTGATGAATTAGGAAATAAAGTGAATGCTTTAGTTATAGCGGGATTACAAACACCACGGATTATTGAAAAAGTAAATCAACTTGTCAAAAAAATTCCTGTGATGACTTTAAATATTGATTTAGAGAAGTCACATAGAATTGGTTTTATTGGAATTGATGATTATAAAGCGGGGACTTGTCTTGCAGGACTTGCACATAATCTAACTAGACCAGGAGAAAATATTTTGATTCTTTCAGGTTCAAAAACGGTACATTCACAATCACAAAGAGTCAATGGGTTTCTTGATGTCATGAAACACTATCCAGAGATTTTACTAAGTGACGTAATTTATACAGAAGATGAACGAGATATATCAAATAGTCTTTTAAAAGAAGCGATTTCAAAGAAATATTATAAGACGATTGTTATGGTGGATTCATGGCTTGCTAATGCTGGAGAAGTTGTTACACAGGCAGGCTATGATGATATTAATATTTTAGGATTTGATTTGATGCCACAAAATAAAGAAGCATTAAAAAAAGGAAAAGTTACATATATCATTGATCAAAGTGCATATATGCAAAGTTATGAATGTGTCCATAAAGTTTGCGAACATTTGATATATGGAGCTGAACTTCCAAAAGGGAAAAACTATCTTCCTATTCATATTTATAATAGATATAATCTAGACTGATTTTTCAGTCTTTTTTTATGTAAGCACTTGCATATATTGCAAGAAAGTATTAAGATAAATTTAAGAGATGTGCACGAGCACATATGTTGCGTGTGCGCACACATAGGAGGGATATAATATGGAAACAATGAAAGCGATTATTTATGAAGATGTTGGAAAGTTTAGTGTAAAACAAGTACCTGTTCCTAAGGTAGAAAAGAGTACAGATTTATTATTAAGAGTTGATGCTTGTTCTATTTGCGGAACGGATGTTCACATTTTATCGACTCCACCAGGAGTTGATGCAAAGAAAGGAATCATTCTTGGTCATGAAATGGTAGGAACAATTGTAGATAAAGGACCTGATGTTAAAGGTTATGATATTGGAGATCGTGTTGTTATTGATAACAATGTTCCTTGTGGACATTGTGAAGAATGTCAAACAGGACATTATAATACATGTTTGAATATGAATGGTAAGGGTGTAGATGACGATGGTGTCTTTGCACAATATTGTGTATTTCCAGCTAGTTGTGCAACAAAAGTACCTGCTTCTTTGCCAGATGATCTTGCTGTTTTCTGTGAACCAGTAAATTGTTGTATGGGTGGTATTAAAAAACTTGGAACAATGCTTCCTGGACAAACAGCTGTTGTATTAGGTGGAGGTCCTATTGGACTTTATTACATGAAGTTATTGCAACTTAAAGGAGCTGGTAAAGTTATTGTTTCTGAAGTATCAGACTTTAGAAAGAAATATGCAGAAGATATGGGAGCTTATAAAGTTGTTAATCCACTTAAAGAAGATCTTGCGGCTTATGTAAAGAAAGAAACAAACGGTTATGGTGCAGATATTGTTATTGATGCTGTTGGTACATTATTAAATGATGCTTTAGCATGTGTAAGACGTTCAGGAACAATTCTTTTGTTTGGCTTAAATGGTAATGCGAAACAAACAATTTGCCAAAGTGATATTGCTATGAATAATTTATCTATTTTAGGTAGCTATATTGGACATTTCACATTTGAACCTACCGTTAGATTATTAGATAGTGGTATTGTTGATTTTAGAAATATGATTACACATCGTTTAACTTTAGATGATTTTGGTATTGGATTAGATGCAATGCGTAAAGGTGAAGCCTTAGAAGTTGTTTTATATCCAAATAAGGAGAGTGTTGAATAATGAATCTATTAATTGCTCTTATTCCAGCAATATGCTGGGGGTTAAATCCGACAATCGTAGGTAAAATTGGTGGTAAACCAATTCAACAACAATTAGGGACAGCACTTGGTGCAACACTCTTTGCAGTTGTCATTTATATTATAATGCATCCTGCGCTAACAACTTCGTTAGTTATTGGATGTATTATTTCAGGAGCATTTTGGAGTGTTGGACAATTACTTCAATACAAATCTTATGGAGTTCTTGGTACAGGAAAAGCTTTTGCAATTTCTACAGGATTCAACCTTGTTTTAAATTCTTTATTTGGTGTTCTAGTCATGGGTGATTGGGCTCAAACAAATCAAAAGCTTATTGGTTTTGCTGCTTTAGCTGTCATTATTTGTGGTGCCGTACTTACTTCTTATAGTGATAATAAAGAAGAATGTGATTTGAAAAAAGGTGCAATCATTTTAGCTGTTGCTGCTGTAGGATTTACAGGTTATTCATGTGCACCAACATTTGTAGGAGCTGGAGGAATACAAGCAGTATTTCCTCAAGCAATTGGTATGATTGGAGGTTCTTTAATTCTTAGTTTATTTGAATCTAAAGATATTAAGAAATTTGATACTGTTACTTTTAAAAATATGATTCCTGGATTGGTTTGGGCATGTGCTAATATTGCTATGATTTATGCTAATAAACTTAATGGAGTCGCTATTGGGTTTACGTTATCACAAATGGCCGTCGTTGTATCAACATTTGCGACACTTGTTATCTTAAAAGAAAAGAAATCAAAGAAAGAACTTCTACATACGATTCTTGGTACAGTTGTTGTTGCTGTTGGTGGTGTCATGATTGGCTTTACAAAATAGGATGGTTTTCCATCCTTTTTGTTTTGTCTAAAATATTTTTATTCTATAAATTATTTTCAAAAACCTATGTTATAATTATAGCTAAAGAAAGAAGATGAAATGAGATGAAAGTGCAATTTTATGATGAAGTTGAAGATCGATTATTAAAGTTTGCAGTTATTATTTCAAAGTATCAAAATAAATGGGTATTTTGTAAACATAAGTTAAGAGATACTTTTGAAATACCAGGTGGTCATCGTGAAGAAAATGAAAATATTTTAGAAACGGCTAAAAGAGAATTAAATGAAGAAACAGGAGCAATTGATTTTAAAATAAAGTCAATATGTGTTTATTCTGTTATTGGAAAAAATAGAGTTAATGATACTGGAGAAGAACTTTATGGAATGCTCTATTATGCAGATATTTATTCTTTTGAAGAAAACTTGCATAGTGAGATGGAGAAGATTGTTTTATTTGATGAACTTCCTAATTTATGGACATATCCTGAAATACAACCAAAGTTAATTGAATATTATATAAATTTAGAAAATAAATAAGTTTAATTTGTAAAAAATATAAGGAGATATTGTATGGAAAATAAAGATAATATGAATGAATGTATGTGGATGCTGATGGGCAGTATTCACGAAAGCAATCGAGTTACTGTAGCAAAGTGCTTAGATATGATGGAAGAAAAGGGCATTTCAAAGGATGAAATGATTTCTAACTTAGAATCTGCAAAAGAGGAGTTATTTACTCTTTATAACGAAAAAATAAATATAATTATTAACGAATTAGAAAAATAGTATGGATATGATTATAAAATGATAGTTTTTTCTATAAATATGTATAATAATGGTAAATGTTTTAAAACGTCCTATGATGACGAGTGACGGTTCTGACTTGTCGGTAAAATAAAAAATGACCGAGTGATGATGATGTGTGAGAGCAAAGACACATCGGTAAAATAAAAAATGGCTCAAGGATGTACTAGAGGGATCTAAAGGATTCCTTTTTTTGATTAAAGTACTTTATTAGAAAATTAATATGATATTTTATTGAAAACGTTTTCTTTTCTAGATACAATGAAATAAACTAATGAAAGGAAATAATATATGAAATATTTATTTTTAGATGTTGATGGAACATTAATTGATTATAAAACAAAATTACCTGCTTCAGCTAAAAAAGCAGTAGAACAAGCACAAAAGAATGGACATAAGATTATTATTTGTACAGGATGCAGTCGTTGTGAAATAGAAGCAAGAGATATGGATTTAAACTTTGATGGTGTGATTTATGGAAATGGTTGCTATGTTGAGTATAATAATGAAGTAATCTTTCATCAACCATTAACTTTAGAACAATGTACACGTTTTGTAAATTGGTGTAATGAAAGAGATTTAGCTTTCCGTCTAGAATGTAATGATGGAATGTTTTTAAGTGAAGGTTATGAAGAAAAATCACGATTAACAAGATATAAATATATTTATGGATTAGAAGAGGAATACTCAGATAAACCTTTACCACCACTTTCAAGACATATGATTAGTGGTGAAAACTTATTAAGAGATGATGTTAATAAAACTGCATTTGTTTTAAAATCTTATCAAGATTTTTTGGATGCCAAAGAAGAATTTTCAGATATGACGGTTGATACATGGGGCGGTAAAGGCGAACTTGCTTTATACGGAGCAACGCGTGCTAAAGGATTTGATAAGGAAAATTCAATTCATCTTTTATTAAAACATTTAAATGTTGATCCTAAAGATGCTATTGCTTTTGGTGATGGGGTGGTTGATATTCCAATGTTCAAAGCTTGTGGTTTTTCTGTAGCGATGGGTAATGGAAATGATGAAGTCAAAAAAGCAGCAAGTTATGTAACAGATGATGTAGATCAAGATGGTTTATATAATGCCTTTAAATTTTTAAAACTTATTTAAAAAGAGAAATCATGAGGATTTCTCTTTTTGACTATTTTTATTCTTTTTCAAAAGTTTGTGCGACTTCTACAAGTTAATCTCTAATGTGTAAATGTTGTGGACAAATTTGTTCACATAAACCACATTTTAAACATTCACTTGCTTTTGCGTTTTTAACTGTATGAACGTTGTTGTAGTAGTAATCACTATTCCAATCTCCATAAACTTTTTTAGCGTTTAAGCAGGCAAATAAATCTGGAATGGCAATGTTCTTTGGACATTTTTCCATACAGTAACGACAAGCGGTACATGGAATAAAGTTTTTGCTTTTGAAGATTTCTGTGACTTGTTTAACTGCTTCTTGTTCTTTTGAAGATAATGGTTGGAAATCTTTCATGAAACTTAAGTTATCTTGCATTTGTGCCATATCACTCATTCCTGATAAAACCATCATCATTCCATCAAAGCCAGCAGCAAAACGTAAAGCATAACTTGCTGGTGACATTTCGCCTAAATCTTCATAAATGCGTTTTGCTTCTTCTGGCAAGTTAACTAAATTACCACCTTTAACTGGTTCCATGACAATAATAGGTTTATTGTGTTTACGACATACTTCATAACAAGCTTTACTTTGTACAGCAGGATCTTCATAGTCAACATAGTTAAATTGAATTTGAACAACTTCAATATCAGGATTTTCAGTTAAAATCATGTCTAAAACATCTGCTTTATCATGAAAAGAAATCCCAAAATGTTTAATTTTTCCTTCTGCTTTTAATTTTCTTGTTTCATCATAAGCATGTAATTTTTTGTATTTTGCATAAATTTCATCACTTTGAGCATGCATTAAATAAAAATCAAAATAGTCAACACCACAAGCTTCTAATTGACTTTCAAACAAAGGTCTAATTTCTTCTTGTTTGTTAAAATGATGTGTTGAAAGTTTATCTGTTAAAATATATTGATCTCTTGGGTAACGAGAAGTTAAGCATGCTTTTAAAGCAATTTCACTTTTTCCTCCTAAATATCCATGAGCTGTATCAAAATAGTTGAATCCTTGTTCTAAAAAATAATCAACCATTTTTGATGTTAAAGTGTAATCAACTTCATCATCTTTCATAGGAAGTCTCATACAACCAAAGCCAAAATTTTTCTTTACTTCATTAAAATATGTATTCATAGCGCCTTTCTCCTTTATAAAAATTATAAAGAAAAATATGTAGATAAACAATAGTTCTTTCTAATCATTTTCATAAGTTTTACTTATGAATAGCCATTGTTTTAAAAGAAATATTAGTATAAAATAATAAGAATTATAAGGAGTAAATAAGATGGAAAACTATATATTTAAACAATTAGATAAACATGATGCAAAAGCAATGTTTCAACTTGTTCTTGATAGAATGGATTGGTTTGAACAAAAGGGTATTCAACAATGGAAAAAAGGAGATTATGATATCATTTATCCATTAGGATACTATGAAAAAGAAAGTGAAAAAGGACATCTCTATGGACTTATTGATCAAGAAACAAATCAACTTGTATGTGGTGCTGTTTTACTAGAAGAAGATGCACGTTGGAAAGATCAAGCAAATGCTTATTATATTCATAATTTGGCTTCTATTTCTTATCAAAAAGGAGCAGGGAAACTATTCTTTTTGTATCTAGAAACTTTTGCACAAGAAAAAGGAAAAGAATATTTAAGATTGGATTCTTTACGTGGAAATGAAACATTAGAAAAATATTATTCAATGCTCGGTTTTATAGAAAAAGGGACTTGTGTTGATGGAAATTATCATGGTATTTTAAGAGAACGAAAACTTTAAAAAATATTAAAAATCCTCTTGACTCTAAACTCAACTTTAGGTTTATAGTTTGTTTAGATTAGGAGGATTACTTATGAAATCAAAAGTTTATTTTACAAGAACAATAACACCTGAAAAGGTTTTAGAAATGTATGAAGTATTAGGGAAAGAATTGACAGGGAAGATTGCTGTTAAGCTTCATTCAGGAGAAGAAGGAAATCAAAACTTTTTAAAACCTGATTTTTGGAAACCAATTATTGATAAGTTAAATGGAACAGTTGTGGAATGTAATACGGCTTATGAAGGGTCTAGAAATACAACTGAAAAACATTTGATTACAATTAAAAAACATGGATGGTCTCGATATTTTGATGTTGATTTAATGGATGCTGAAGGTCCTGATATGATTTTAGAGATTCCTGAAGGAAAAGTAATTCAAAAAAATTATGTCGGGAAAGATATGAAAAATTATGATGGTATGATTGTTTTATCTCATTTTAAAGGACATCCAATGGGTGGTTATGGTGGAGCTTTAAAACAACTTTCAATTGGTTGTGCTTCATCTTATGGAAAAGCATATATTCATGGTGCTGGAGAACCTGAAAAGATTTGGACAGCTGATCATGATTTATTTTTAGAATCAATGGCAGATGCTGCTAAATCTGTTCATGAATATTTTAAAGGAAACATTGTTTATATCAATGTTATGAAAAATATGTCTGTTGATTGTGATTGTTGTGCAGTTGCAGAAGATCCATGTATGGATGATATTGGTATTTTAATTTCAACGGATCCAATTGCTATTGATCAAGCATGTATTGATTTGGTTTATGCTTCTAATGATAAGGGAAGAGATCATTTAATTGAAAGAATTGAATCTCGTCATGGTATTCATACTATTGAAGCAGCCTCAGCACTTGGATATGGTTCAAGAGAATATGAACTCATTGAAATAGATGATTAATCTTTTCCATGCTTAAAAGACATAGTGTGATATTTAAAAGAGGTATTTGCCTCAATTATGCAAGAATGATAAAATAATAGAAGGTAAGAAGAGTACTTACTTGAAGGCTAATTTAAGAAAAATTAATAGGAGGAAAAAGGAAATGAGTCAAAAGAAATTAGGTTTTGGTTTAATGCGTTTACCATCGTTAGATCCAAATGATGCATCAAAAATTGATATTGAACAAACAAAAAAGATGGTTGACACATTTATCGAAAAAGGTTTTACATATTTTGATACAGCATGGATGTATTGTGGTTTTGCAAGTGAAAATGCAGCAAAAGAAGCACTTGTATCACGTTATCCAAGAGATGCTTATACACTTGCAACAAAATTGCATTCAGGTTTTATTAAAACAAAAGAAGATCGTGATCGTATCTTTAATGAACAACTTTCAAAAACGGGTGTAGAATATTTTGATTATTATTTATTACATGATATTAATGCACATAGTATTGAAGTTTATAATGAATTAGATTGCTTTAACTGGATTCAAGATAAAAAAGCAAAAGGTTTAGTTAAAACAATTGGTTTTTCTTATCACGATGGTCCTGAATTACTTGATCAAGTCTTAACAGAACATCCTGAATTTGAATTTGTACAATTGCAAATCAATTATCTTGATTGGGATAGTGTAGGTGTTCAATCAAGAAAATGTTATGAAGTAGCTACAAAACATCATAAACCTGTCATCGTTATGGAACCTGTAAAAGGTGGAACACTTGCAAAAGTACCAGAAGAAGTTGAAAAAATGTTTAAAGAATATCATCCAGATATGTCAATTCCTTCTTGGGCAATTCGTTTTGCAGCAAGTCAAGAAAATGTCATGATGGTTTTAAGTGGTATGTCTAATATGGAACAATTAGAGGACAACTTAGGTTATATGGAAGATTTCAAACCATTAAATGAAGAAGAATATGCTTTAATCAAAAAAGCAGTTACTGCAATCAATTCAACAATTACTGTCCCATGTACAGGATGTGCTTATTGCGTTGATGGTTGTCCAATGAATATTGCCATTCCAAAATACTTCTCATTATATAATGCAGATTTACAAGAAGTAGAAGAAAAAGGATGGACACCACAAGGAGAATACTACAACAACTTAACAAAAACATTTGGTAAAGCCAGTGATTGTGTTGAATGTGGTCAATGTGAAGGCGTATGTCCACAACATTTATCAATTATTCAATACTTAAAAGATGTTGCAGGTCATTTTGAAAAATAATGGAATATAGAAAATTACCTCATGGAAATGAAAAAATAAGTATTATTGGTTTGGGTGCTAGTTCTTTAGGACAGGCAAGTCAAGAAGAAATGATTCAAACTTTAAATCATGCTTTTGATGCGGGAATCAATTATGTTGATTTAGCGGCAGGACATGCTCCTATCTTCCAAGCAGTTGGAAAAGCAATTCAAGGAAGAAGAGAACAAATTTACTTACAAATTCATTTTGGCGCTGAATACTCATCAGGAGAGTATGGGTGGACAACAAATTTAAAACGTATTAAAGAATCAGTAAAGTGGCAGTTAGATTGTCTGCAAACAGATTATATTGATTTTGGTTTTATTCATTGTATTGATGAAGAACAAGATTTAAAAACAATTCAAGAAAATGGTGTTTTAGATTATATTTTAGATTTAAAGAAAAAAGGGATTATTCATTATATTGGTTTATCATCTCATTCGCCAAAACTTGTTCATCAAGTTTTAGATATGAAGATTTTGGATGTTGTGATGTTTAGTATCAATCCAGCTTACGATTTGAAGTTTGGAGACTATGCAATCGGTGAATTTGATGAACGTATGGATTTATATCGTCGTCTTGAAAAAGAAGGCGTAGGTATTTCTGTTATGAAGGCTTTTTGTGGAGGAAAACTTTTAGACGCAGATAAGTCACCATTTCATCAAGCATTGACAGAAACCCAATGTATGCAGTATGCTTTAGATAAACCGGCTGTTTTAACGGTTTTACCAGGTATTAGAAATGATGAAGATTTAACACGTATTCTTCATTATTTAGAAGCACCTGACGAAGAAAAAGATTATTCAATTTTAGGAACCTTTCCTAAATTAGAAAATTATAATCAATGTGTTTATTGTAAACATTGTCATCCTTGTCCAAAAGGATTAGACATTGCTTTGATTAATAAATATTATGATCTTGCACGTTTAGGAGATGAACTTGCTGCAGATCATTATCATCACTTAGCTTTAAAAGCAAGTGATTGTATTGTTTGTCACCATTGTGATAAACGATGTCCATTTCATGTTCAACAAAGTAAACGTATGCAAGAAATTGCTGATTACTTTCATGAATAAGATATAGAGATACGAAATCGAAAATAAACAAGAAGTTTATTATATATCAGGAGGAAAAATGGAAATTGTTGTTATTGATGGACAAGGTGGCGGAATTGGAAAAAATATTATACAAGTTTTAAAAGAAAAACATCCAGAATATACCATTATTGGTGTTGGAACAAATAGTATGGCCACAACACAGCTAAAAAAAGGTGGTGCTGATATTATTGCAACGGGTGAAAATGCGGTTGTTTATAATGTCAAACATGCCTCTATTGTTGTTGGACCAATTGGGATTGCTTTTGCAAATTCAATGTATGGTGAAATTACACCAGCTATGGCAAAAGCAATTGGTGAAAGTGAAGCGCACAAATATTTTATTCCGGTTTCTAAATGCAGTGCTCAAGTCGTGGGCGTTGTATCTAAATCAATATCTGAATATATTGATGATCTTGTTGTTATGATTGAAAAATTAGAAAAATAGAGGATATCGTATACATGAAGTATCGATTATAGTTGAAACTATAAATTGCTTATGTATACGATATTTTTTTGAGTAAAATAATAAATATGACTTTTTTCGATATTAAATGTAGCCTTTAAGTAGAAGTCGTATAGAGGAATTTAGGGGGATTTATATGAATAAATTAGAATTATTACAAGAAGAATTAAAAAAATATGGAAAAGTAGCGATTGCCTATAGTGGTGGTGTTGATTCAAACTTTTTATTCCATGTGGCTCTTGAAACATTAGGAAAAGAGAATGTTTTACCTGTTTTATGTCGCGGAGCGATGATGTCAAAAGAAGATATTGAAGGAGCGCTTGAACAATTAGAAGGATCAAATCATGTGGTTTTATCAGTAAATCCATTAGATGTTGAAGCTTTCCATTTTAATCATAAAGACCGTTGTTATCATTGTAAAAGAAGCATTATGTCAAAAGTTATTGCGGTAGCTAAAGAACATGATTTTTCTTATGTTTTAGATGGTAAAAATAAAGATGATGAAAAAGTGTATCGCCCAGGATTAAAAGCCTGTGAAGAATTAGGTATTATTTCGCCTTTAGCGAACAACAATTTAACAAAACAAGAAATTAGAGATTATTCAAAACAACTTGGTATTTCTACTTATAATAAACCATCTAATGCCTGTCTTGCATCTCGTTTTGATTACAATACAGAACTTACATTAGATAAATTAAAACTTGTTGAAACAGGTGAAAAATATTTACATGATTTAGGAATGCTTCATGTACGTTTAAGAGTACATGGGGATGTGGCTCGTCTTGAAGTTGAACCACAAGATTTTATGAAAATCATTGAAAATAAAGAATTGATTCAAAATATTAAAAATCTTGGCTTTAGATTTGTCACACTTGATTTAGAAGGAATTAGAAGTGGAGGTTATGATATTGAAAACACTAGAAATTCTACAAAAGGTTAAAAACAATGAACTTACAATCGAACAAGCTCAAAAAATGATTGAACAACCCTTAGATTATGCAACCATTGATTATGATCGAAAAAAAAGAACTGGAAATAATGAAGTAATCTATGGTGCTGGTAAAACCAAGGAACAAATCGTTGGGATTGTAAAAGATATGCTTGATCATGATATTCATTCTATTTTAATTACACGTGTCGACCAAGAAAAAAGTGAAGCAATCTTAAAAGAATTTCCACAAATGATTTATGATTCTTTATCTCGAATTTGTTATATCGATGAAGACCAAAAAGAAATCAATAAAGGAAAAATTGTAATTGTTTGTGCAGGAACATCAGATTTACCTGTTGCTCGTGAAGCCATGCTTACAGCTCAATTTTTAGGAAATGAAGTTGAACTTGTTAGCGATGTGGGTGTTGCTGGTATTCATCGTTTATTCCATCGTTTAGATACCATTCAAACGGCAAATGTTTTAGTTGTTTGTGCAGGAATGGAAGGAGCACTTGCTTCTGTGGTTGGAGGACTTGTGGATAAACCAGTTATTGCTGTACCAACATCGATTGGTTATGGAGCTAACTTTGATGGATTGTCTGCTCTTCTTGCTATGCTTAATAGCTGTGCGAGTGGTGTTAGTGTTGTTAACATTGATAATGGATTTGGAGCGGGATTTATGGCTCATACTATTAATTGCTTAGGAGGAAAGAAATAGTGAAAGTATTATATTTTGATTGTAGTAGTGGGATCAGTGGAAATATGACTTTAGGAGCGTTATCTGAATTGATTGATGATCCTGATTATTTAGTTAATGAATTAAAAAAATTAAATGTTGATGGGTATCATATCCATATTTCTAAACAAAAGAAAAATGGTATTACAGGAACTTATGTTGATGTTCATTTAGAACATGAACATTCTCATCATCATGAACACGATCATTCTCATCATGAACATCACCATCATCATGAACATCGTAATTTATTTGATGTTAATAAAATTATTGATGAAAGTGAAATTGATGAAAAAGCAAAAGATCTTGCCAAACGTATCTTTTTAAGAGTTGCCAAAGCTGAAAGTAAAGTGCATAATGAAACTTTAGAAAATGTTCATTTTCATGAAGTTGGTGCCATTGACTCAATTGTTGATATCATTGGAACAGCGATTTTATTATGTAAAATCAATCCTGATGTTATTTATAGTAGTGTCGTTAATGATGGCTATGGATTTATTGAATGTGCTCATGGAATGATTTCTGTTCCAGTACCAGCAACATCTGAAATCTTTGCCGCAAGTAAGGCAATCACACGACAAATTGATGTAGATACAGAACTTGTTACACCAACAGGTGCGGCAATCATCGCAGAAATTGCGAGTGAATTTACTACAATGCCTGCCATGAATGTTCAAAAAGTAGGTTGGGGAACAGGTACAAAAGATTTGGTCATTCCAAATGTTTTAAAAGTATCCCTTGGAGAAATTAAAAAAAAAACGAAATTATAGTCATGGAAACCAACATTGATGATTGTAGCGGAGAAATGCTAGGTTTTGTAATGGAACAGCTTTTAAATAAAGGAGCATTAGATGTTTTCTTTACTTCTATTTTTATGAAAAAAAATAGACCCGCTTATCGCTTGACGGTCGTTTGTAATGAAGAAAAGATGGATCTCTTACAAAAAGTGATTTTTACGCAAACAACAACTATTGGTATTCGTTATCGTAAGGAACAAAGAACTGTTTTAAAAAGACAAATTAAAGAAATTGAAACACCTCTTGGAAAACTTCAAGTGAAAGAAGTAGAAATCGATGGTGAAAAAAGATGTTATCCAGAATATGAAAGTGCTAAAAAATTAGCGTTAAAACATCAATGTTCTTTACAAGAAATATATCATCTTGTTAAATAAAGGAGAATTTATGGCAAGTCAGTTAAATAAAATTGCAGATTATTGGAATCAACGTTCTTTTGGTTATTCTTTGGATAATCAAGAAGAACTTTTACATGATCAAGAAAAATGGATAGAATTAATAAATCGTTATTTAAAAATAAATAAAGGAATGGAAGTGTTAGATTTAGGGTGTGGCCCAGGATTTTTTTCTGTAATGCTTACAAATTTAGGATGCCAAGTTATTGGCATTGATTATAGTGATAAGATGTTAGAAGAGGCTAGAAGTAATGCACAAAAATTTAAGGCAAATGTTGAATTTCAAAAGATGGATGTTCAAAATCTAGCTTTTCAAGATGAAACCTTTGATTTGATTATCACACGTAATGTAACATGGAATTTAGAAAAACCTGTACAAGCCTATCAAGAGATGTTTAGGGTTTTAAAAAAACAAGGACATCTTTTAAATGTTGATGGCAATCATTATTATCATTATCAAGATCAAGATTATAATAGAGCTGGTCATAGTGATCATCAACATATGGAAGGTATTGATGTTTCTATTATTGATAATATTGCTAAGGAATTGAAATTGTCTTATGTTTTGCGTCCTCAATATGATATAGAAATTTTAAAAGAAATTGGTTTTCAAAAAGTTGAGAGTCAAATCTTATCTAAAGAAAATACCAAGGAAGGAAAAGAATTGATTCGTCAATTCTTGATACATGCCATTAAATAATGAAAAGAATTTTATCATTGTTTTCAGTTCTTTTCTTTGTAACACTTGTTACTTTTGTGATGACCGATTTAGCACCAAGTGATAGTGCAGAAATGTATTATTTATCTAAAGGAATTACGCCTAGCGTTGAAGTTTTAAATGAAACAAGACATGAAATGGGTCTCGATAAAAATGTTGTTGTTCGCTATGTTGATTGGTTGAATGATTTTGTTCATGGTGATTTAGGTTATTCTTATCATTATGGACAAGATGTGAATCAACAAATGTTATCAAAGTTACCAAATACTTTAAAATTAGCAGTGCTTTCATTTGTTGTTATTTTAGCTTTTTCTATTCCTTTAGGAATTTACAGTGCGACTCATCGTCAAAGTTTGATTAATTCTATTTTAAAAAATATGACTTTTTTAGGTTTATCTTTACCTAATTTTTGGTTAGCACTTCTTTTGATTCTGTTTTTCTCAGTAAAGATTCAATTGTTTCCGGTTATTAGTGGAAGTAGTTTAAAAGGGCTTGTTTTACCTGTTTGTTGTTTAAGTTTTTCGATGATTTGTTCTTATACAAGAATGATTCAAAATGCTATTTTAGAACAATTAAATCAAGATTATGTTATTGGATTAAAAGCAAGAGGAATGAGACAATCAGAAATTTTATTAAAACATGTTTTACCACATGTTTTTACGACAGTTTCTTCTTTATTAGGTCTTTCTATTGGACATTTACTTGGAGGAACTGCAATTATTGAAACAATTTTTTCATATCAAGGTTTAGGAAATATGGTTGTAGAAGCAATTCGTTATCGTGATTATCCAATTATTCAAGCATATGCAATCTATATGGCGTTGATTTATGTTTTTGTTAATTTATTTGTTGATTTTTTTCAACAAGTACTAAATCCACGATTAAGGAGGCGTTTCAATGAAAAGAAAGTTAAAAATTGAGATTTGCCTTGCTATTTTATTATTAATTATTGCCATATTTGGCTCTTTTTTAGCGCCTTATGATCCATTAAAAGTTAATTATGATCTTTCTTTACAATCACCAAGTCTATTACATATTTTTGGCACAGATAAATTAGGAAGAGATGTCTTTAGTCGTATTCTTTGTGGTGCAAAAACTTCTTTTGGTTTGACTTTTTTGATGTTATTTTTAATTGTTTTTATCGGGGTAATCATTGGCTTAATTGCGGGCTTGTCTAATGATAAAGTCGAATCTTTTTTCAATAATATCATTAACGGTTTACTTGCTTTTCCTGATACTATTTTTGCGATTGCAGTTGTTGGTATTGTGGGTGCAGGTCTCTTTAATACGGTTTTTGCTTTAGCACTTATTTGGTGGACAAAATATGCAAGATTGACACTGGCTCTTGTTAAACAAGAAAAGAAAAAGAATTATTTGGTGATGGCCAAAATGTCAGGCGTACCAACACTTCAAAGAATCATTCGATATTTATTACCTAATATTTTATCACAAATACTTGTAACAGCTTTTTTAGATATTGGAAATATGATGATTTCACTTGCTGGTTTAAGTTTTTTAGGACTTGCTAGTCAACCACCGCAACCTGAATGGGGAGCGATGCTTTATGAAAGCAAACAATTTATGCAAGTCGCTCCATGGATGATGTTTTTTCCAGGACTTGTTTTGTTTATTTGTGTGCTTATTTTTAATTTATTATCAGAAGATATAAGGGATTATTTAGATCCTAAACATTATGAGGAGTAGCTATGAAGAAAATAAAATTATTACTTTGTTTGTTTATGTTAACAACTTTATGTGGGTGTTCTAATTCAAATCAAAACGAATCAAGTAAAACACTTAATGCAGCTATGTTTTGGATTTCAACATCTTTAGATCCAACAAATAATTATGATGGTTGGGTTTTAAGTCGTATTGGTGTAGGGGAAACACTTTTAAAACTTAATGAAAAATATGAGGTTGAACCAAGTCTAGCAAAATCCTATGAACAAATTGATGATACAACTTGGAAATTGACTTTAAAAGATTCTATTACTTTTTCTAATGGTAAAAAAGTAACAGGAGAAAATGTAAAAGCATGTTTAGAAAGAGCTTTTAAAAGAAATACAAGAGCAATTGATTATTTTGATTTAAATCATGTTGAAGCTGATGGACAAGATATTTATCTATATTTAAATAAATCAAGTGGAGCTATTTTAAATAATCTTTGTGAACCACTTTTTACTATTTATGATGCAAGTCAAAGTGATGAAGATATTGCCAATCATCCTCTTTGTACAGGACCTTTTGTGGTAGATGATTTTGTGGCAGAAAAAACAATTGAGACAAGTAAGAATAAAAAATACTATGATGGCAAAGCAAAGCTTGATCATGTTCATTTTAGTCAAGTGGCGGATTCTGATGCACGTGTTTTAGCTTTACAATCTGGCGAAGTTGATCTTGCGAATACGATCGATTATTCAAGTTTAAAATTATTTAGAAATAATAAGGATTATCAAGTTTTAGAAGTTTTAGGACCACGTACAAATGTGATTTATATGAATAATGAAACAACTTTTTTATCTGATCTAACGATTAGAAAAGCATTATCTTATAGCGTAGATCGTAAAAGTATTGTGAAGTTGATTGGTGGAAAAGAAGCAACAGGACTTTATTCTAGCGCTTTACCTTATGGGGATGTTTCTAACGGTTATAGTCTTAATTTAAAAGAGGCCAATCGTCTTTTAGATGAAGCAGGATATGTTGATACCAATAAAGATGGTATTAGAGAAAAGAATGGACAAGAAATCATTTTAAATTATTATGAAAGTGCAGATCATGGTTCAGCGGATGCGAATATCATTGCACAATCGATGCAAAGTGAAGCTAAAAAAATTGGTATAAAAATCAAACTTAATCAAGTTGAAAATGTAAATGATATTAAAGCAGCCGGAACATTTGATTTATGTTCTGCGAATGATTCAAGTGCACCTACGGGGGACCCGGAAACTTTTATCCAACAACGTTATTTATCAACAGGTTCAAGTAATACAGGACGTTATAAAAACTCAAATCTTGATAATTTGATTCAACAATTTTCCACAACCTATGATTTAAACCAAAGACAACAACTAGCCATTCAAGCAAGTGAAATGATTTTAGATGATGCCGCTAATATTTATGTTTCTTATGTTCCTTTAAATACGGTAACGTCTTCTAAAGTCAAAGGGGCTATTTGTCATCCTGTTGACTATTATATGATTACAAAGGATATTGATGTTAAATGAGTATATTAAATTATCAGAATTTATCTTTAAGTTATAATAATCAAGAAATATTACATCATATTGACCTTTTAGTTCCTGAAAATCAAATAACTGTTATTGTTGGACAAAGTGGAAGTGGGAAATCAACCTTGCTAAAAGCAACGACAGGATTATTAAGTGATGATGCAAAAATTACCGATGGGAAAATCTTATTTGAAGAAGATAATTTATTAGAAAAAGATTTAGATTGTTATAGAGGAAAAAAAATAGGAATGATTTTTCAAAATCCTCTCACTTATTTTGATGATTATCAAAATATCGAACAACATTTCAATGAAAGTTTGCATACGCATTTTAAGTATTCTAAAAAACAATCACGAGAAATTGCTATTCATTATTTAAAACAAATGGGTTTGGATGAAACTATTTTAAAAAAGTATCCTTTTGAATTATCAGGTGGAATGGCACAAAGAGTGATGATTGCTTTAGTATTATGCTTGCAACCATCCCTTGTTTTGGCTGATGAACCCACAAGCAGTTTAGATGTTGTTATTCAAAAACAAATTTTAGATTATCTTTTAAATCTTAAAAAACAAACAACTTTTGTATTTGTGACACATAATATTCAAGTTGCTCGTTATCTTGCGGATCAAATTGTTGTGATTAAAGATGGATTGATTGTTGAAAAAGGAAATGTAGAAACGATTTTTAAGGCACCGAAGCATCCTTATACGAAATCTCTTATTTTGAAAGGAAATGAATGATGAGTTTATTTGAAATAAATAATCTAACAAAAAAATATGAGAAGCCTGTTCTTGAACATCTTGATTTTAGTATTGATGAAGGCGAAATCATGGGTATTATTGGAATCAGTGGATGTGGAAAAAGTACTTTAGCACGACTTATTGCAGGTATTGAAAAGCCTTCAGAAGGAAATCTTTTATATCAAGGAAAACCGTTTGATTTTAAAAAAAATCGAAAAGATATTCAACTCATTATTCAAAATCCAATTGAAAGCTTTTCACCACGAATGAAAATCAAACAGTTTCTTTATGAACCTTATCACTATTTTTATCATTTAAATAAAAAAGAAGCGATGACTGCTATTAAAAAGATATTAGAACAAGTAGGTATGGATGAAACTTGTTTAGAAAAATATCCCCATGAATTAAGTGGAGGACAGTTACAAAGAATATCAATTGCTAGAGCATTGATTATACAACCCCAATTACTTATTTGTGATGAAATCACAAGTAGTCTCGATCAAGTGATTCAAAGAGATATTATTGAATTATTAAAACAATGTGTTTGTAAATATCATATGACTATTCTATTTATTAGTCATGATTTATCATTGGTTCATGAATTTTGTAATCAAATTATTGTTTTGGATAAAGGAAAAATTATTGAAAAAGGCTCTATGAATCAATTATATGAAAGTAAAAATGAAATCGTACGTAATTTATTAAGTGCAGCATATTTAAATGGTTAAGGATACTTTGTTATCCTTTTTTCTTTGCTTTCAAAAAGAATTGTTGTTATAATCCCGTCTTTTACAGTTAGATAACTAAATAAGGGGCTGAACCTATTGAT
>JAUNWT010000039.1 GCA_030540195.1 Bacillota bacterium
AAACAAATAAAAAATGAAAATATCAATTTGAAATAAAATAATTGATATTTTCATCACTTTGTCAACAGACTGAAATAGAAACGAAAGTTTCTATTTTTTTTCATTTTGTGAAAGAAACATACTTGTCTATACCTCTATGCTATAATAAATGTGTCAAAAAATGGAGGATATAAAAATGAGTAAAAAACCTGTAAAAATTGTAACAATTGGTGGAGGAAGTAGTTATACACCAGAATTAATGGAAGGATTTATTAAAAGATATGATGAACTTCCAATCAAAGAAATTTGGCTTGTTGATATTGAAGATGGAAAAGAAAAATTAGAAATCGTTGGTAAAATGGCACAACGTATGTGGGATGCATCTCCTTATGATGTTAAAGTACATCTAACATTAGATCGTAGAGAAGCATTAAAAGATGCTGATTTCGTTACAACTCAATTTAGAGTTGGTTTATTAAATGCCCGTATTAAAGACGAAAGAATTCCATTTAGCTATGGTATGTTAGGTCAAGAAACAAATGGTGCTGGAGGTATGTTTAAAGCCTTAAGAACAATTCCAGTTATCTTATCAATCGTTGAAGATATGAAAGAATTATGTCCAGATGCTTGGCTTGTTAACTTTACAAATCCATCAGGAATGGTTACAGAAGCAGTTATGAGATTTGGTAAATGGGATAAAGTTATTGGTTTATGTAATGTTCCTGTTGGAGCAATGTTAGATGAACCAAAAACAATTGGTAAAACATTAGATCAATTAACTTATAAATTTGCTGGATTAAACCATTTCCATTGGCATAAAGTATATGATGAAAATGGTAAAGAAGTGACTAAAGATATCATCGAAGCAATGTATGAAGGAAAAGATATGGGAATTCCTGCAAATATCCATGATATTCCATTCTTTAAAGAACAATTACTTCAAATGAATATGATTCCATGTGGATATCATAGATATTATTATCGTGAAGAAGAAATGTTGGCTCATGGTTTAGAAGAATATAATGATCCTAAAGTAGGAACTCGTGGACAACAAGTACAACAAACAGAACATGAATTATTTGAATTATATAAAAACCCAGATCTAGACCATAAACCAGAACAATTAGCAAAACGTGGAGGAGCTCATTATTCAGATGCAGCTTGTGAAACAATTGCTTCTATTTATGGAAATAAATTATCACATATCGTGGTAACAACTAAAAACAATGGATCTGTTTCAGATTTACCAGCTGATTGTGCGGTAGAAGTTTCAGCTTATATTGGTTCAACAGGAGCAAGAGCTATTGCCTTTGGACCATTACAACCAGCTCAAAGAGGATGGTTACAATGCATGAAAAACATGGAATTATGTGTTGAAGAAGCAGCTGTAACTGGTGATTATGGATTATTAATGCAAGCATTTATCTTAAATCCACAAACAGTATCAGGACAAAAAATGGTCAATGTTTTAAATGAATTATTAATTGCACATGAAAAATACTTACCACAATTTGCAGATAAGATTGCTGAATTAAAAGCTGCAGGTGTGACAATCAAAGATGATGTTGCACGTGAATTAACTGAAAAAGGTTTATAAAAAAGGCGGAAGCCTTTTTTATTTTATGGTATGATGTTACAGGTGATTATAATGGAAGAATTTTCAAGAACTGAATTATTAATAAAAAAAGAAGGAATAGAAACTTTACAAAACAGTACAGTTGCTGTTTTTGGTGTAGGTGGTGTAGGTGGTTTCGTTGTTGAAGCGTTTGTTAGAGCTGGGGTAGGAACAATCCATATTATTGATCATGATACGGTTTCTATTTCAAATCTTAACCGACAAATTATTGCAACGCATCAAACAATTGATCGAAAAAAAGTAGAAGTCATGAAAGAACGTATTTTATCAATCAATCCGTCTTGCAATGTTCAAATATATGATGATTTCTTTTTACCTGAAACGGTAGATCTTTTTCCTTTTGATGAGTTTGACTATATTGTAGATGCTGTTGACACTGTTACAGCTAAAATTAAACTTGTTGAAATTGCTCAAGAAAAAAAGATTAAAATTATTTCTTCAATGGGAACAGGGAATAAATTAGATCCCACAAAGTTAGAAGTAACAGATATTTATAAAACCTCTATTTGTCCTTTAGCACGTGTAATGCGCAGAGAACTTAAAAAAAGAAAAATTCCAGCATTAAAGGTTGTTTATTCAACTGAAAAGCCAATTGAAACAAATGCACCTGTTGATCCTGAAACACATAAAAAAACGCCAGGAAGTATTTCTTTTGTGCCAAGTTGTGCAGGACTCATTATTGCTAGTGTTGTTGTGAGAGATTTATTAAAGATTACAAACTAAGAAAGAAGGTGACTCTTATGAAAAAAGTAACTTTTGCGATTTTAGCTCATGTTGATGCAGGAAAAACAACTTTGTCTGAAGCGATGTTGTATCATGCAGGGGTTATCAAAAAAATAGGACGTGTGGATAAAGCAGATTCTTTTTTAGATTATGATCAACAAGAAAGAAAAAGAGGAATTACTATTTTTTCTAAAGAATTTTCTTTTCCTTATCGACAAAGTCAAATGACTTTTTTAGACACACCAGGGCATAATGATTTTAGTTGTGAAATGGAAAGAACTTTACAAGTATTGGATTATGCAATTCTTGTTATTTCTGGAAAAGATGGAATTCAAAGTCATACAAAGACAATTTGGAAGTTACTCCAAACATATCAAATTCCAACTTTTATTTTTGTTAATAAGATGGATTGTACTTATTCAACTAAAGAACAATTAATTCAAGATATTCAAAATGAATTAGATGAAAATTGTTTTTTATTAGATGAGCATTTTTTAGAAAACGTTTCTTTAGTAAATGATGAACTTTTAGAAAAATATTTAGAACAAAAAATAACGAAGAAAGATATTCAAGAAGTCATTGCGACAAGAAAAATATATCCTGTTTGTTTAGGCTCTGCTTTAAAAGATGAGGGTATTGAAGATTTTATGAAGGCATTGGATCAGTATACTTATCAAAAAGAACCATTAGATATTTTAAGTGGCATCATTTTTAAAAAATCATATCATAAACAAAAGTATTTAACACATTTAAAGATAACAGGTGGTACTTTACATGTAAAAGACCTTGTTGGTGATTGTAAAGTTGATGAATTGAGAAAATATACGGGACAAGGGTATCAAAGTGTACAAGTTGCTTATCCGGGAGATATCGTTGCTTGTCAAGGTTTAGAAAATCTACCAATTGGGTATACGTTTGGTCATCAAAAACAAAGACAACAAAATGTTTTAAAACCTTTTATGTCTTATCAAATTCAACTTCCAGATAATATTGAAAAAAGTAAAGCTATTCAACAAATTTTAAGTATAGGTAAAGAAGATCCAAGTTTACAATTTGAATATAATCAACAATTAGAAATTTTATCCGTAAAGATTATGGGTGAAATTCAATTAGATACATTACAAAATCTTATCTTAGATCGTTATGGCTTTTTAATTTCTTATGATGAAGGAAAAATTTCTTATTTAGAAACGATTTCTAAAAAAGTAGAAGGGGTTGGTCACTTTGAACCATTGCGTCATTATGCAGAAGTTCATATTTTACTTGAACCTTTAGAAAGAGGAAGTGGACTTATTTTTGAAAATAAATGTCAAAGAAATACTCTGCCAATTAATTTTCAAAATCTTGTGATGACACATTTACAAGAAATTCAACATCGTGGGGTTTTAACTGGGTCACCAATTACAGACATGAAATTGACATTGGTTACTGGGAAAGCGCATCTTAAGCATACAGAAGGTGGTGATTTTAGAGAAGCCACTTATCGTGCGATTCGTCAAGGTTTAAAAAGAACAAATTCTGTTTTATTAGAACCGTATTATCAATTTGAAATGATTGTTGATCAAAATGTTTCAAGTAAAGTTATTTATGATTTAGATACGTTTCATGGAGATTATCAAACAAGCTATGAAAATACGTCAACAATTATTAAAGGAAAAGCGCCTGTAAGATATTTAATGAATTATCAAAAAGATTTTCTTTCTCTTACAAAAGGAAATGGGAAACTGTTTTATCAATTGGATGGATACTATGAATGTCTTGATCAAGAACAAATCGTACAGGAAATAAATTATAATAGTGAAGAAGATCTATTATTTCCAACAGGGTCCGTTTTTTGTAAACATGGAGCAGGTTTTTATGTGCCTTATGATGAAGTTGAAAATTATATGCATCTTCCTTATGTTTATCAAAAAAGCAAACCTAAAGTAACACATAATAATTACAAAGTTGACGATAAAGAATTAGAAGAAATTTTTATCCGTACGTATGGTCCTATTCGAAGAAGACTTTCTAAAGAAATGAATCGAAAAATTGAGAAACAAAAAGTAGAAAAAAGAACAATTCTACCTGAATGTCTTTTAGTAGATGGTTATAATATCATTTTTTCATGGGATGAATTAAATGAACTCTCAAAAACGAATTTAGACCATGCTCGTACACGATTAATGGAAATTTTGAATAATTATCAAGGTTATCGAAAATGTCTTCTTATCGTTGTTTTTGATGCGTATAAGATTAAAAAGAATGTAGGATCTATTGAAAAAAATGATAATATCTATGTGGTTTACACTAAAGAAGCACAAACAGCGGATAACTATATAGAAAAAGTAACCCATGATTTAGCACAAAATTACCGTGTTTATGTGGCAACATCGGATGCGTTAGAACAAACGATTGTTTCTTCAAGAGGAGCAATGCGTATTTCAGCAAGAGAATTTGAATTGCTCGTTAAAGAAACACATGAAAATGAATTAAAAGAATTTAATCGTAAAAATAAACAAATGAAGAATTATCTATTAGAAGATCTTCAAAATTATAAAGATTAAAGGCTAATTTTGAACATGATGATGAACGTAAAAGCTTTCATCATTGATGGCTTGAAATGAATAGCCTTTTTTTTGATAATAAGAAATAATAGAGGGAAGAGCTTCAACTGTTGTATTTTTAGCGTTGGTATCATGGGCAAGTATCACAATGTTTTGATGAGTTTCATTGGTCGCTGAGGATATAATTTCATGAACACTCACATTATTGGAAGAAGCATCGTTGGTATCACCATTCCAATCATAATACTGATAGCCTTGTTTAACGACTTCTTTTGTAAGAATACTCATTAATCCTATACAATATTTTTTTGAAACTTTATTGGAACTTCCACCAGGGAAACGAATATAATGGGGAGTAAAACCAATGATTTCTTTAACCATTTTTCCAATTTTTTCAAGATCATTGAAATAGGCGCTTTTCGATTGATAAATTTCTGGATACTCATGTTGGTAACTGTGTAAGCCAATGGTATGTCCTTTTTGATACGTTTTTTTTATCAGATAATTATATTCTTGATGGCAACCTGTGACAAAAAAGGTAGCTTTGGCTTGATATTGATCTAGGATTGTTAGAATCTTGTCTGTATTTTCACTTGGACCATCATCAAATGTTAAATAAACAATTTTTTCGTCTGATTCGACAGAAGTACCAATTTCTAACTTTTCTATCACTTCTACTTTACGCTTAAAAAGTGTTTGATTATTTGACAAGTCAGTAGCTTTATATATAACTGTATATGTTCCAGTTTTATGGGGATTGAAATTTTGTGGATCAATTGTAAGGGTGTATTGATGAGAATTATCTTTAATGGATAATCCTTGTTTTAAATCATAACTTTTCCCTTTTTCTATTTTTAAAGGTTTTGTTTCTTTAATTTGTGGTTTCTTTGAATCAATCACTTGTATTTTTAAATGATATTCTTTTCCTTTAAAAAAATAAGTCACTTGATAATGACCTAAGGCATGTATGTTTAAATCCTTTGCATTATAAGTGACTTCTTTAAGAGAACCATTTTTTATTTTATAAATATATTTTTGATAATGGAATACACTATTAATTTCTAAAGTTGGATGTTTAATAAAAGTAATCTTTCTTTGAAAAGAAAAGTATCCCCAAATACATAAACTTACTATTATAGAAATAAATAAAAGATATTTGTATTTCATGAATCCTCCTCATATCAAAGATATGAAAAAATTATAAATGTTGAACAAGTATTTCAGCAATTTCTTCAAAAACAATTTGATCTTCTTTTGTGAATCTTGAAAATAATGTCGAATCTAAATCTAATACACCATATAGTTGATTGTTTTTGATTAATGGGACAACGATTTCACTATTGCTTTCACTATCACAGGCAATATGTCCTTCAAATTGATGAACATCTTCAACAAGAACAGTTTTTCTTGTTGAGGCAGCTTTACCACATACCCCTTTTGTAAGTGGAATATTTGTACAAGCAATTTTTCCTTGGAAAGGACCTAAAATAAGTTCTTCTTTTTTTAATAAATAAAATCCTGTCCAAGAAATATCATTAAAGTTTTGCATAATAAAGGCACTTGTATTAGCTAAAATTGATATTTCT
This sequence comes from Bacillota bacterium, assembly GCA_030540195.1. Classification (GTDB taxonomy): domain Bacteria; phylum Bacillota_I; class Bacilli_A; order Erysipelotrichales; family Coprobacillaceae; genus Faecalibacillus. The sequence goes on from JAUNWT010000039.1 coordinate 6,471, forward strand.
TCATTGTTACATTCGATTAATCCGATATATTGTTGTTTTAATAAATTATTCATATTATACCTCACTTTATGCTATAGTATAAAATAGAAAAAGGGGAGAGGTCAAGAATGTTAGATATAAATAAAGCAAAAGATTGTTTTATGAACTATGTTCAACAGTTTGATTTAACAAATGACAAGATTCATTTAAAACTCGTTCATACATTAGAAGTGGTACATACAACAGAATATTTATGTTTACATGAAAATATAATAGGAATTGAAAAAGACTTAGCTTATTTAATTGCATTACTTCATGACATTGGGCGCTTTGAACAGATAAAACGTTTTAATAGTTTTGATGATCGCAATATTGATCATGCCACATTAGGAGTACAAGTTTTATTTGATGAAGGAATGATTCGTCAATTTATTGAAGTTGATCAATATGATGAAGTGATTAGAAAAGCAATTGCGTATCATTCTTTATATAGAGTTCCTGATGGTTTAGATCCATTTTTATTAAAACAAGTTTTACTTATTCGTGATAGTGATAAACTTGATAATTTTAGAGTGAAAAATATTGAATCGATTCAAACACTATTTAGTATTAGTGATGAAAAATTTTATAGTCAAAGAGTTTCTAAAAATATTTTAAAGGATATAGAAAATCATCATTTGATTTTAAAAGAAAATCGACATAACGAAGTGGATATGTGGGTTTCTTATTTTGCATTTGTGTTTGATTTGAATTTTAAATCCAGCTATCAATTTATTGAAGAACATGATTACATCCATAGAAATATGGCACGTTTAGATTTTAAAGAGGGACTCAAAGAAGATATGCTTTTTGTAGAAAAAACATGTCAAAGTTTTATTGAAGAAAAATGTCGTAACTAAAAAGAGAAAATTTCTTTTTGAAAAATTCTCTTTTTTTAATGATGTTTTTTATATCGCTTTTGTAAGAATAAATATCCATAATCAAATAATTCAAAATTGAATAAATAAATAACTTTTGAAAAAGTAACAAGGAACATGAGAGTAATAGCGCCAATATAATCAATATTACCTAGTCCTAAGAATTGATGACCGACAATTAATGAAATATAAAGAACAATTTGCATAATATAAATAACGAAAATACGATAATGACTTAATGGCGAATAAATATGTCTTAAACCACTATAATAACACCAACTTGTAAGTAAAACACAAATGGTTGAAAGCATTTCTTTTTCTAAACCTAATACACGACCACCGTTGACAATGATAGTTGAACAAATCGCAATCATAAAAGCAAAAGGAAAGGCGTTTTTGAAAACAGTTTTTAAAAAGTTTCCTGATACTCTTTTAAAGTTGGGCTCATAAGTTAAAAAGAAAGTAGGAATACCAACACAACATGCTGAAATCACAGTAAGCTGAATTGGTTTAAAGGGATAACCATGACCAAATAAAATCATCCCAATGGATAAAACAACAGAAAAAATTGTTTTGATTAAATACATTGAAGCTGAAGCAGTAATGTTATTAATAACACGTCGTCCTTCATTGACAATATGAGGCATCGCATTAAAATTATTTTCTAATAGAACAATGTGTGATGCACTTTTAGCGGCATCACTACCAGAAGCCATTGCAATAGAACAATCAGCAGCTTTTAAAGCAAGTACATCGTTGACACCATCACCTGTCATCGCTACAGTATGGCTGTTTTCTTGAAGAGTTGTCACCATTAATTTTTTTTGTTGGGGTGAAACACGTCCAAAAATCGTGTATTTTTCTACAGCTTCTTTGATTTCTTTATTTGACAAAGAAGAAACATCAATGTAATTTTCATAATCTAGAAGATGACAACGTTTAGCAATGGCAGAAACTGTAGAAGGATCATCTCCAGAGATAATTTTTATTTGAACACCTTGTTTTCTAAAATAATCTAAAGTTTCTTTAGCGTCTTTACGAATTACATCGGATAAAATAAGAAAACCGATACATTTTAAATCATCCACTAATCTATTTTCATTAATGATTGTTGGGGTATATCCAACACAAAGAACGCGATATCCTTTTGATGTATAAAATTGAATTTTATCTTTAATTTCCTGGTCTAGTTGAGAAAAAATAAATTGACTTGCTCCTAAATAAATTGTACCAAAATCACAAAATGAAACAGCACTATATTTTCTTTGTGATGAAAAAGGAATGACAAAAAATGGTTGATAATTTTTTTCTTTAGAAAAACGTTGATGAAGTGCCTGTGATGTCATATTGCCATCTTCTAAACAATAATTTAAGTTCTTTATAATTTTTTCTAGATTAAAAGAATCATCTAAACAAATAATATCATCTACTTTAAGTTTTCCTTCAGTAAGTGTACCGGTCTTATCTAAACAAATGGTATCAACACGAGCGAGTGTTTCGATACAAAAAAGATTTTGAACAAGGGTACTTTTTTTGGCAAGTCGAACAATACTTAAAGATAAAGCGATTGTCGTAAGTAAGACAAGCCCAGAAGGAATCATTCCTAAAACTGCAGCTACAACTGAAACCACGGTATCACTAAATGGATAATGCCCAATGAAAAATTCTTTACAAAATAGTAGAAAAGCAATAGGAATAAGAATAATGGAAATGATTTTTAATATTTGATCAAGGGCTTGTGAAAGTTCTGATTTCTTACTGTCAAACTCTTTAGCTTGAGCAGTCAATTTATGAATATAACTTTCTTTTCCTACGTGGGTAACTTTACAAATGGCACGTCCAGAAGTGACAAAACTTCCTGAGAGAAGGGAATCACCATTTACTTTTAAAATAGCATCACTTTCTCCAGTAAGAAGGGATTCGTTTGCTTCAACGTGACCTTCTAATAGTGTACAGTCGACAGGTATTTGCATACCTGTATTTAAGATAATAAAATCATCTTGAACAATTTCTTCAACATTGATTTTAGTAAGTTGATTATCCCTTAATACTTCAATTTTTTGTTTTGTCAGTATACTCAATTTATCAAGTGTTTTTTTTGCCTTTGTTTCTTGATAAATACCTGTAAGAGTATTAAAAAAGACAACGGAAATAAAGAGAGTATTACGATAAGACCCGACAAAAATAATACATGCAAAGAGAATGATATTAATAAAATTGAAAAAGGTAAAAATATTGTTAAAAATTATTTCTTTATATGTTTTTGTTGATTTACTTTCCACAAAATGAGTTTTCCCAGCTTGAATTCTTTTTAAAACTTCCTCTTGAGATAAACCTTTAAATTCTTGATCAAATATTTTCATTTACTATCACCTACATTCTATTTTAGAATACTTTTACTTGTTTGACAATGTCTAACAAAGTAAGACAAACAAATAATTGTATACAATTATACAAATTTGTGATATGATATTCCTAACACTATGATAAGGGGGCTTAAATATGAGTGAATTTATTGATTATGTCTTCCAAAGAAGTACATCATTAAATAAAATTGATAACTCTTTATATTCTAAATACAATGTTAAAAATGGTTTGAGAAATGAAGACGGAACTGGGGTTCTCGTTGGTCTTACGCGTATTTCAGATGTTGTTGGGTATAAAAAGGAGAATGGTAAAAAAATTGATACAGAAGGGGAACTTTATTATAGGGGAGTTAAAGTTTCTGATTTTATAAAAGGTCATGACCCTAAAAATCGTTTTTTATTTGAGGAAGCTTGTTTTTTAATCCTTTTTGGTTATTTACCTAATAAAGATGAACTAGAAGCTTTCAAAAAAGAACTTGCTTCACGTTATGAGTTGCCTTTAAATTATTTACAAGCACGTATTTTAGGTTTTCCAATGCAAAATATGATGAATAAATTACAGCAGGAAGTATTGATGCTCTATACTTATGATGAAACACCGGATGATATTTCACCAGAAGCAACGTTAAATAAAGGATTGGATTTAATCGCGAAGATTCCTGAAATTGTTTGTTATGCTTATCGTTGTAAAGTTCATTATTTTGATAGTGATAGTTTATTTATTCATCCGGTAAATACAGAATATTCTATTGCTGAAAATATATTACAAATGCTAAGAATAGATCGTTCTTTTACAAAAACAGAAGCGAGTGTTTTAGATATGTGTTTGGTTTTACATGCCGATCATGGTGGAGGAAACAACTCAACATTTACAAATGTTGTTATGTCTTCAACAGGAACAGATATTTATTCTTGTTTTGCGGGAGCTATCGGTTCATTAAAAGGGCCAAAACATGGGGGAGCTAATTTAGCGGTAGCAAAACAAATGGAACTTGTTATTGATAAAGTTGGTCTCGATGCTACTGATGAACAATTAAAACAAGTTGTTAATGATATTTTAGATAAAAAATTCAATGATCAAACAGGTCTTATTTATGGTATTGGTCATGCAGTTTATACATTGAGTGATCCACGTTGTCAAATTCTTTCTAAACAATGTAAGCAATTAGCGATTGAAAAAAAACGTTTAAAAGAATATGAACTCTATCATCGTTTTGAAGAACTAGCTATTGCTGAAATTAAAGCAAGGAAAGGAATAAACGTGTGTGCGAATATTGACTTTTATAGTGGACTTGTTTATGACATGTTAGGACTTCCTAAAGATCTTTATACTTTGATGTTCGTTATTGGTAGATCAGTTGGATGGGTTGCACATAATATTGAAAATAAACTTTATTCAGGAAAAATTATTCGTCCAGCAGGAAAGTATGTTGGTGAAAAGAAAGAATATGTTAAAATGGAAAATCGTTAAAAGCATTGTGTTATCAATGCTTTTTTCTTTACATATTTTTAAGTAAAGAAAAAGCTTGTCGATTGACAAGCTTTAAAATTGTTATTCTTCAATAACTTTGATCCAACCTTCAGGTGCTTCAATTGTACCCATTTGAATACCAGTTAATGTTTCATAAAGTTTTTTAAGAACAGGTCCAATTTCATCCATACCACTTGGGAAACAAATTTCTTTACCATGGTCATTGATTTTACCAACTGGTGAGATAACTGCAGCAGTACCGCAAAGACCACATTCAGCGAAATCTTTTACTTCATCAAGATAAACTTCTCTTTCTTCAACTTCTAATCCTAAATATTCTTTAGCAACGTACATTAAAGAACGACGAGTGATAGAAGGTAAGATACTGTTAGATTTTGGAGTAACGATTTTGTTATCTTTTGTAACGAAAATAAAGTTTGCTCCACCAGTTTCTTCAACTTTAGTTCTAGTAGCTGCATCTAAGTACATGTTTTCATCAAATCCTTGCTTATGAGCATCAACGATTGCATGTAAACTCATTGCATAGTTTAACCCAGCTTTGATGTGTCCTGTACCATGAGGTGCAGCACGGTCAAAGTCTGTAACACGAATTGTAATTGGTTTAACTCCACCTTTGAAATAAGGTCCTACTGGAGTAACAAGTACTCTGAATTGATATTCATCTGCTGGTTTAACACCAATAACTGGGTTAGTACCAAACATATATGGACGAACATATAAAGTAGCTCCTGATCCATAAGGTGGTACATAATCAATATTAGCTTTTACAACTTTTTCAATGGCTTCTACCCATTTATCTTCAGGATAAACTGGCATTTCTAATCTTCTACAAGAATCAGCCATACGACTTGCATTTAAATCAGGTCTAAAACAAACAACTTTCCCATCTTTTGTTCTATATGCTTTTAACCCTTCAAAACATGTTTGTGCATATTGTAAAACACCTGCACATTCACTAATAACAACTTTGTCATCAGCAGTAAGCACGCCTTCATCCCAAGCTCCATCTTTATAATTTGATACGAATCTTGCTTCTGTTGGCATATATCCAAAACCGATATTTGACCAATCAATATCTTTTTTTGACATTTTTTAATACTTCCTTTCCTATATATATCTTTAGGCAAATTTTACGCCTCAATATCTTGAGTGTCAATAACTTATTTTAATAAGAATTTATTAATTGTATATCATTCATTAATGACTTGAAAATGTAAGCTCTTTAATAAATCGATTGCTTTCTTTTCTAGTGAAACATCATTACTTGCAATACCTTTTAAGTCAATACAAATAGGTGTTTCTGGTAAAGCACTTTTAACGATAATGGCATTTGACAAAACACATATATTAGAAACAACACCAACTAAAGTAATCTCTTGATAAGATTTGTCTTTTAAATAATTTCCTAATTCTAAAGAACCAAAGGTTGGCTTTTCAATACGGATATCTTCTTTTTGATTTGCGTTATTTACTTTTCCATAAAGTTGCCAACCATCACTTCATTTTAGACAATGGGGGATAGGCAAATTTCTACCTTCTTGACTTTCTAAATAATTTTCTTGATGAGTGTCATAAGTAAAAATGACATCATCTTTGTTTTGATGGTATTAATCAATTAAGGAGACAAGGTAGGTTTCTAATTCCTGAGCTTCTATAAAACCTAGGCTACCATCTACAAAATCTTTTTGATAATCAATGACAATCAATAATTTTTTCATAAGTTTTCTCCAATCATTTTTTATTTAATCTTATCATATATATTGACTTTGTAAATAAATATCATATAATATTCATATGAACATATATTCATATGAAAGGGGAAACCATGGATAAGATCGTTAATAGTGAAACTGTAGAAAAAGTAAAGAAATCAATGCCTGATGAAGAATTGCTTTATGATGTTGCTGAATTATTTAAAGTATTTGGAGATTCAACAAGAATCCGTATTATATGTGCTTTGTTTGATCATGAAATGTGTGTTTATGATTTAGCTGCTTGTTTAGATATGACACAATCAGCTATTTCACATCAACTAAGAATTTTAAAAGCAAATAAATTAGTAAAAAACAGGAGAGAAGGTAAGATGATGTATTATTCATTAGATGATGAACATGTCAAACTTATCTTTGAAGCTGGGTATAGTCATATCATGGAGGATAAATAATATGAAATATAAATATAAAGTCAATGGACTTGATTGTGCGAACTGTACGCAAAAACTAGAAGATAGTTTAAATAAAAAAGAGGAGATTCATGATTGTGTTATTTCTTTTGCTACAGGAATGATGACATTTGAAAGTGAACATGATATCGATGATCATGAATTACTTTCTTTTATGCAATCTATTGAAGATGAAGTAACAATTGAAAACTTATTATCAAATAAAACGCATCATGAACACCATGAGGAACATGAACATTCTCACGAACATCACCATGATCATAAATGTAGCTGTGGTCATCATCATGAACATGATCACGAACATGAACATCATGAGGAATGTGGTTGTCACCATGAACATGATCATGACCATGATTGTTGTGATCATGAACATCATCATCACGACCATGAATGCGGTTGTGGACATCATCATGAACATGTAGAAGATAATCGAGAACTTACAAATGCAATTAAATATAATATTGTTGGTCTTGATTGTGCGAATTGTGCAAGTAAGGTAGAAGCTGAGATAAAAAAACAAGCTTATATCGAAGATGCCATTGTAAATTTTTCAACACAAAAATTAATGGTTAAAGCAAAAGATGATCCTCAATTGATGGATAAATTACAAGCGGTTGTTGATTCTGTAGAAGAAGGCATTACTTTATCAAAAGAAGATGATAAAAAGGAATATAGCAAACCTAAATTATTTAATTTAAAAGAAAATATTGAATTGGTTGAAGGTATTATTATTTTTATCGGTGCCCATTTGTTTACAGGTGGTTTTTCTACATTCTTATATTTATTTGCTTATTTATTAATTGGTTATAAAGTTATTTTAAAGGCAATTAAAAATATTGGGCGTAAGGATTTCTTAGATGAAAACTTCTTAATGTGTTTAGCTACATTTGGAGCGATTGCTCTAGGTGATTTTAGTGAAGCAATTGCCGTTATGTTATTCTATGCTATTGGTGAAATTTTCCAAGGATATGCTGTTAACAAAACACGTTCATCTATTTCTTCTTTAATGGATATTAAAAGTGAATACGCAACAATTGTAAAAGATGAACAAATGATACAAGTTACGCCTGAAGAAGTGAATGTGGGTGATACGATTGTTGTTAAAGTGGGAGAAAAAGTACCACTTGATGGAAAAGTTATTAAAGGAAACAGTATGTTAGATACAGCAAGTTTAACAGGTGAATCTGTTCCTCGCCGCGTTGAAGTAGGGGATGAAGTTTTATCTGGTGTTGTTAACTTAAATGATATTTTATATATAGAAGTTACAAAACATTATGCGGATAGTACCGTAAGTCGTATTATTGATCTCGTTGAAAATTCAGCAAGTAAAAAAGCAAAAATTGAAAAATTTATTACGCGTTTTGCAAAAGTTTATACACCAACAGTTGTTGGACTTGCTGTGTTATTATTAATTGTGCCAATGATTATTTTACCAAATCAAAATTTCTATGATTGGCTTTATCGAGCATGTACTTTCTTAGTTGTATCATGTCCTTGTGCACTTGTTATTTCTGTTCCTTTAGGTTTATATGCTGGTATTGGTAAAGCGAGTGCATTAGGGGTTTTAGTTAAAGGTGGAAATTATTTAGAATTGCTTAAAGATATTGATACAGTTGTTTTTGATAAAACAGGAACTCTTACAAAAGGTGAATTTGAAGTGGTTGAAACTTCAAATGACGATTTATTAAAAATTGGTGCTTATGGAGAATATATGTCAAACCATCCAATTGCACGTAGTATTGTTAAAGCTTATGGTAAAGAAATTGATAGTTCACGTATTGAAGATTTCAAAGAAATTGCAGGTAAAGGGTTAGCCGTTGTTGTTGATCATCAACACTATTATTTAGGTAATGAAAAATATTTTAAAGAATTGAATCTGTCTGTTTTACAACCTGAAAAAATTGGAACAATTGTTCATATTGCTTGTGGTGATCAATATCTTGGTTATATTGTAGTAGCAGATGTTATTAAAGAATCAACAATTCCAGGAATCCAAGATTTGAAAAAAGCCCATGTTAAACAAACAGTAATGCTTACAGGAGATCATTCAACAGTGGCAAATGATATTGCTCAAAGAACAGGAATTGATCAAGTTTATAGTGATTTGCTTCCTCAAGACAAAGTTTCACAATTAGAAAAACTTATGTCTGATGAACATGTTGTAGCTTTCGTTGGGGATGGTATTAATGATGCACCCGTTCTTGCAAGAAGTGATATTGGTATTGCTATGGGTGGTGTTGGTAGTGATGTTGCCATCGAAGCAGCTGATGTTGTTTTGATGAGTGATGATATTACAGCGATTGCTAAAGCAATTGATGTTTCTCATTATACGAACTTTATTTTAAAAGAAAATGTAACATTTACGTTAATTATTAAAATTGGTGTCCTTATCTTGACATTCTTTGGTCTTACAAATATGTGGATGGGTGTTTTTGCAGATGTTGGGGTTACACTTATTGCAATATGTAATTCAATGAGAATTTTATATAAGAAGTCATAATTTTGACTTCTTTTTTTATTTTTTGGATATACTTTAATGGGTGAAATAAAATGAACATATTAGAATATATCCTATTACCATTGATTTCTTTGATTGTTTTATTTTTTTTAACAAAGCTGATGGGATATCGACAAGTAACTGAACTTTCTTTATATGATTATATTATTGGGATTACAATTGGATCAATTGCATCAGAACTGATTATGTGTGATTTTGATGAGATATTAAAACCGTTATTAGGAATGATTGTTTATGCTGTTTTTACTTGGATGATTTCTATTTTAACGAAGAATCATATGAAGTTTCGATTTTTTGTAGAAGGAAAACCTTTGATTTTATATGAAAATGATAAGCTTTATTCAAAAGCATTAGATAAAGCAAAAATTGATTTAAATGAGTTATTGATGAATTGTCGAATGAATGGTTATTTTGATTTAAATGAGCTTGATAAAATTATTTTAGAAACAAATGGGAAGTTTTCATTTTATCCAAAGACATTATCAAGACCACTTAAATTAAGTGATTTAAATCATCAAGTACAAAAGGAAAAGATACCTGTTTTATTGATGTTACAAGGAAATGTAATTAAAGAAAATTTAGTGTTTGTTAATCGTAATGAAGAATGGTTAAAACATATTTTGAAAGTACATGGTTTAGAAGAAAAAAATATAGAAATCCTTTATATGGATAGTCAAGATCAAATTCAATTTTATACAAAAAATAATTTAAAAAGGGATTTTGTTTAATCCCTTTTTTGCATATCATAAATGATTTTCAAACCCTTAAAAGTAAGATCTTTATCATAAGCATCAATTAAATCAGTTTCATGATAGATCATACGTCCTAAACCACCTGTAGAAATTACTTTAAGAGGTTCAGAATATTGTTTTTTAATTTCTTTGATCAGCTTTTCTGTTAAACCAATATAACCATAAACAACACCAGCCTGCATACCTTCAACTGTGTTTTTACCAATAATATGCTGTGGTTTTTTTATAGCAACTTCAGGAAGTTGAGCAGCTCGGTTTGAAAGCATTTCAGCTGAAATACCAATACCAGGAGCAATGGCACCTCCCATGAATTCACCTTTAGAAGAAATAACATCAAAGGTTGTTGCTGTACCAAAATCAATGACAAGACAAGCACAATGATGACTGTAATAGGCACCAACGGCATCGACAATACGGTCACTTCCTAGAGATTTAGGGTTATCATATTTGATTGAAATTCCTGTTTTAACACCAGGACCAACAATAATCGGTTCTTTGTGGAAATATTTACGAATAGAATTCGTAAAAGAGTACATGATTTTAGGGACAACGCTAGAAATAATGACATCTTTAATATCTTCAACTGTCACTTGATAAGCTTGCAAAAAAGATAAAATCATAAATCCATATTCATCAGATGTTCTTTGTAATTTTGTTGTTAAACGATAGTTTCCAATTAAAGTATCTTCTTTATATAATCCCATGGTAATATTCGTATTACCCATATCTACAACGACTAGCATTTCTATTCTCCTTTAACTTTGATAAGCTTATCTAAAATAAGATCAGATAAATCATCTTTGCTCATTAAATCTAAATAATCAACAAAATTCTTTGTAATAAGAGCAACTTTATTTGTGTTGGTTTTAAAACCAGCACCTTCTTCAAATAAATCATTAACAACTAATAAATCACAGTTTTTCTTTAAAAATTTATTTTTAGCATTTTCAATGACATTTTCAGTTTCCATAGCAAAACCACAAATTGTTTGTTTTGTTTTATGGTGACCAAGATAGTTTAAAATATCTTCATTTTTAACAAGTTCAAGATTAAAATATTCATTTTTCTTTTTGATTTTTTGATCATTGACCTCTTTAGGACGATAATCGCCTACAGCTGCCGCCATAATAACATAATCTTGAAAATCGAAATAACTTAAAACTTGTTTAAACATTCCTTGAGCACTTTGAATCTTGATTGTATCAACTTCATAAGGAATTCTTAATTGACTTGGTCCACTAATTAAAGTCACATGAGCACCTAACTTTCGAGCAGCACGGGCAAGTGCATAGCCCATTTTCCCACTTGAATGATTTGAAATAAAACGGACAGGGTCTAATGATTCTTGGGTAGGACCAGCTGTGACTAAAACATGTTTTCCTTGTAAAGGATGAGGGGAAATCATGTATTCAATAGCATCTAAAATATCTTCAATATCACTTAAATGACCTTTTCCTTGATAACCACATGCTAAATCTCCAATTTCCGGTTCTACGATTTTAATACCATAGGATCTACATAAATCTAGATTTTTTTGTGTAGCCGTATTTTCATACATGTGTACATTCATGGCAGGTGCAATGATTTTGGGACATGTTGCTGCTAAAAACGAGGAAGTTAAAGCATCATCAGCGATACCATTAGCGATTTTAGCGATAATATTTGCAGTAGTAGGTACAACAATAAAACAATCAGCGTCTTTAACGATATTGATGTGTTTTATTTGATACCCTGTTTCATCAAAGTCATCAACAAGTACTGGTTTATGAATTAGCGCACCAAAAGTCAGTGGTGTGACGAATTTAGTTGCACTTTCTGTCATGATAACTTCAATATCATAATTTTTCTTTTTTAAGCGTGAAATAATTTCACATGTTTTATAAATGGCAATACTTCCAGTAATGCCAATAACGATTTTTTTCATAGAACCTCCAAAAAGGATAAATTTTTTATAATGTTTACTGCAAGTAATTATAATATATTTTGAAACGGCATACAACTAGTAAGATTTATTTCAAATATTTTCTTTTTGTGGTACTATTTTATAACAAAAGGGGGATTTTAAATGAAAAAAATTGCTGTTTTATGTAAAGAAGGCTTTGAAGAAATCGAAGCTTTAACACCTGTAGATGTTTTACGACGTGCTGGTGTTCATGTTGATTTAGTTGGAATGGATCAAAAAGAGGTAACAAGTTCTCATCAAATTACGATTAAAATGGATTGTTTATTTAATGATGATCTTTATCAATATGATGGTGTTGTTATTCCAGGAGGGCTTCCTGGCGCTACAAATTTAAGAGATGATGATCGTGTTATTAAAATCATAAAAGATTTTTATGAAAAAGGAAAACTCGTGAGTGCTATTTGTGCCGGACCAATTGTTCTAGCTAAAGCGGATATTTTAAAAGAAAAAGTATGTACATGTTCACCAGGCTTTGAAAATCAATTAAATGGAGCAAATTATCAAGAAGCCATAGTTCAACGTGATGGTAATGTTATTACGGGAAAAGGACCAGCGGCTGCTTTAGAATTTGGTTATACTATTTTAGAAGCACTTGGTTATGATGCAAGTAACCTAAGACAAGGAATGCAATATAATTATTTAATTAACGTTGAAGCAAAGAAAGCATCCAAAAGATAAAGGTTAAAGTCAATATTTCTACGATGCCATTGATTTGTCCAAAGAAAATAAGGGACATGGCAATGATGGAAAGACCATAAAAATACCATTGATTTAATAAATGAGCTTTAATAGGCTCATTTTTTTGTTTTTCTTTAATACAAATAGCGATTAAAAGTATTGAAAGAATAATACTGCTCATTGGCAAGAATACATGTATAAAAGGATGAATTGTATAAGGAATCAATGAACCTATGATAAAAAAGAACGTTAAAAAATAGATTGCTTTTTTATGTGTTGTTATTTTTAAAAATTGATGGCAAAGGGTATAACTTAAATAAAATATCCAAATATAATAGAGAAATGCATAGGGCGTAGACATTAAACTTGTATAGTTATTGTATAAAGGATGAAAGAATAAAAATAAGATCATTGAGAATAGAAAAGCAAGAATCATTATAAAATCTCCTAAAAATTAAAATAAAAAAAGAAACAAGTAAAAAAAGAGCCAATATACATAATGAAGGAGGAAAAGTATGAAATTTGATATTCGTAAAGTACAATTGTTATCCGTTCATTTAAGTGCACAAAAAGATGTTTCTGTTTGTAACTTTGAAAATGTAAGGGCCATTATGTCAGTATCATATCAAATATCTAATAAAGATAAAATAAATCTTTTATTTTTATCAAAAGTGGAAGAAGAAAATAATCCAATTTTTCGTGTAAAATGTGAATATGAATTTATATGTGATGACTATGATGATGAAAAACAAATGGTTATGCAAGCTGTGAGTTTAATTAGCCCAAAGGTTGAAGAAATTGTTGCGTTGATGACAGAACAAATAACAAACAATGTAAACTAATTGCACGGATAGCACACCCTTTCATATACTATATTGAGGTGGCATATGAAAGGGTATATTTATGTATATGATCAAAGAAGTGCTTATTTAAAGAAGTTATTTTTAGAAAATGGTGTTGAGCTTGTTAATTCTATAGAAGACGAAGCAGACTTTTATTTTGTGAAAAATCAAAAGTTAAATAGAAAAAATGTTTTTTCACTTTCATCACTCAATCAAAATTATCATTTTCGTCATTTAAATAATATGCTTACAGCAATGGGAATTTATTTAAAAATTTTACAAGAAAAAAGAAATCATTCTATTTTGATTTTAGGTTTTGGTGATTTAGGAAAGCAACTTGCAAATCTTTTAAAAAATCAGTATGATGTTACAATATGTAATAGAAATTATAAAGATTATGATCAAATCATACAAAACTATAAACATATTGATTTTGAAAATCTAAGAGGTACGTATGATTTGATTATCAATACCATACCGCATGTTGTTATTGACTATCAAAATGTTTCTTATCAAAAAATTATTGATTTGGCACAAACATTAGAGCTACAAAACTATCAATCGATTCGTAATGTTCCAGAACGTTCTTTTCCTTATGAAGCAGCGTTATTAATGTATGATACAATACAAGAAGTGATGCATCATGTTTGAGGGTTTAAAGATTGGAATTGGTATTACAGGGTCGTTTTGTTCACTTAAATCATGTCTTTTATTTTTAAAAGAATTAAAATCTTACCCTGTAGATCTTTATGTTTTTGTAAGTGAAAATATCTTCAAAGAAGATACACGGTTTTTTAAAGCAAATCAATTTATTGAACAAGTTGAAGAAATTATTGATAAAAAAGTGATTACAAATGTGGTGGAGGCTGAAGTGTTTGGTCCAAAGATACCGTTAGATATGATGGTTGTCTATCCTTGTAGTGCCAATACACTTGCTAAATTAGCGCATGGCATTAATGATAATGCGGTAACGATGGCGGTAAAATCAACACTTCGTAATCAAAAAAATATTGTTTTAGGTCTTTGTAGTAATGATTTACTCTCAACAAGTGGTATGAATATGATGAAAATACTCAATACAAAACATTTTTATCTTGTTCCTATGTTTCAAGATGATATTTTTAAAAAGCCAAATAGTTTGATTGCAAGGAATGATTTAATCATCCAAACAATGATCAATGCACTTGTTGATAAACAATTACAACCGTTGTTTCTTTTAAAGAAAGAGAAATGAGACTTTTTCTTTTATGAATTATTTGTTAGAATAGAAACAAAGAAAACGAAATAAGAAATAAATTTAAAGGAGGAAATAATGAATAAAAGTGTAGTAAAGCTTACTCCTATTGGGGGTCAAGCAGAAAATGGCAAAAGTATGTATTGCCTAGAGATAGATGATCAATGGTTTATTATTGATGCTGGATATAGATTTCCAGAAGTAGATAAATTAGGAGTAGATGTTATTATCCCTAACTTTGATTATTTAAAAGAAAATAAAGATAAAATTAAAGCTATTTTTATTACTCATGGTCATGATGATGTTATGGGGGCACTTCCTTATTTATTACAAGAAGTAAATGTTCCTATTTATACGACAGATTTGACAGCAGATCTTATTGATCAGCTTTTACAAAGATATATGCGTCATTCTCATGTTTCTTATAAATATAAAATAAAAAGAGTTAATATGAATGCAACGATAAAAGTTGCGGGTGTTACTGTTGAGTTTTTCCCAATAACACATTCAATTCCAGGAAGCGTTGGACTTGCATTTTTAACACCAAATGGTTATGTTGTCTATAGTAGTGAGTTTATAATAGATTTTGGAGCACCTGAAAGATTTAGATGTAATATTCAGAAGATGATGGAAATTGGTAAAAAAGGCGTTTTAGCTCTTTTATGTGAATCATCTTATTCAAAAAATGATGGTTATACATCTCCAAAACATAAATTAACAGATAAAATCGAAAGTATCTTTGAAGATGCAACAGGAAGAATTATTATTTCAAGTTATGCACAAAATGCCTTTAGAACACAAGAAATTGCACAACTTGCTAAAAAATATAATCGTAAAATTTGTTTCTATGGCCGTGATAAATATGATAATACAAATACAATAATGCGTATTGCACGCCATACCAAAAGACCAATTTTAGATATTCATCCATCATATATAGCTGATAGTAAAGCTATTAGTGATAAAAAGAATATGGATAAACTTGTTATCTTGTTAAGTGGTAGCCCACGTCGTATTTATCATGATATTTTAGATATTATAGATGGTGGCGATGAAAAATTAAAATTACAAGAAAGTGATACATTTATTGTGGCATCTCCAGTACTTCCTGGTACAGAAAAAATTGCCAATCGAGCAATTAACGAATTATATAAAACAGATACACAAATCCATGTGTTAAAAAACAAAGAGCTTCAATCAATGCATGCAAGTGAAGAAGATATTAAGGTTTTAATTCAAATTTTAAATCCAAAATACTTTGTTCCTATCAAAGGAGAATATCAACACTTTGTAGCAGTAAGTGATGTGGCTAAAAAAATGAGTATTAAAGACGATCATATTATTATTGTAGATAATGGTGAAATCATTACATTTAATGATGGTAAACTTCAAAATTATCGTGATTCGATTACAATTGAAGATGTGATGATTGATGGATTAGGTATTGGTGACGTTGGTGTTAAAGTTATCGATGATCGTAATCAACTTCAAAATGATGGGGTAGTTATTATAGGAATGACAATTGATGGTAAAACAAAAGAAATTGTCGCAAATACCGATGTTCAAACAAGAGGATTTATTTATTTAAAGGACTCAGAAAATATTGTTAAGGCTATTATTGAAATGGCTGAAAAAGAATTAGAAGTGTATAAAAAAGATGATAATGGTGATATACGAGATGTTCGTCAAACAATCAAAGATAAGGCTAATCGTTATATCATCAAAGAAACAGGAAAAAGACCTGTGATTTTACCGGTCATTATTGAATTATAAAAGCAAGTTCCATCTTGCTTTTGTTTTCTTTTTAAAATAAGATAGGGAGGAAGGTGAAATTATGGCAAAGACAAGTAGAAAAAGAAAAAGTAAACAAGATCAAATAAGTGAAGAATTAAAATTAAGAATTGTCTGTTTATTCGTTATTTTTCTTCTTATTATTTCAGCAATGCAACTTGGCTTTATTGGAGAACATCTAGATTATATTTTTAGCTATCTTTTTGGCAATTTGAAGGGTATTGTCTATTTATTACTAATTGGTGTTTTTGGTTATATTGTTTTTAAAGCAAGTTATCCAAAACTTAGAGGGCCTAAAGCTGTAGGTGTTTATTTTTTGTTGGTAGGAGTGACGATTTTTATTTCGGCTACATCAACGGTTAAAGGAATGAAAGTAATTCAAAGTTATATTTCACAAATACCATTGAATCGAGGAGGATTTATTGGTGCTCTTCTATATGGGTGTTTATCTGCTTTATTTGATTATGTTGGTTCAATTATTGCAGCTGTATTTATTATTATTGTAGGTGTTATATTATTAGGAAGTAAGTTTTATTTTGAACATAAAAAAGAGATTCAAAAGA
>JAUNWT010000133.1 GCA_030540195.1 Bacillota bacterium
GATTACTATTTCCTTTAACATAAAGTTAGGAGGAATACTTATGGAACAATTACATATTAAAAAAGAAAAGATGTTCAATTTAATGGAAAGTATCGGTTTTAGTGAGTTTCTAATTAAAGCCAATCGAATAGTTATTGATCGTTACATTGAATTTCTTAATGATCATTTTTATGAGCCCAATTTAGAGAGTGCAAAAATTTTTAGTAAAAATTATTTTACACTTTATCCACAAAGTAGAAAAAAAGATTATTGCGAAACTAAAGCACGGCGAGCGGTTTATAAATTTATTAGGTTTATTGAAACAGGTGAAATAAACTCAAGATGGATTCCAAAACCAGTAGGGTTAAGTGGAGTTCATTCAAAACAATTTAATCTTTTTATTGAGGATGAGCGGAATAAAGTTAAATATTCGACACTTAGGGAACGCATATATGTAGTTAGAGAATTTAATGAGTATTTAAATTCAAACAATGTCTCAAGCATCACATCAGAAGACATAATAAACTACTTTTTATCATTCACTAAAAATAACACTCATCCACATGCATTCTATCATCGCTCCACAATTATTAAGAAACTATTAAAATTTTTATACATAAATAAATTTCTATCAGAAGATTTATCAGGAGACGTTCCTTACGCAAAGTATCAAAGGCCTAAAGAATTACCATCATCATACACAAACGAAGAAATATCAATGATTTTAAATTCTATCGATCGTAACTCTAAAGTTGGGAAAAGAGATTACGCAATGATATCACTAGCTGTCTATTTAGGACTTAGAGCTGGTGATATTGTAAATCTAGAATTTTCTAATATAGATTGGGAGAATAATTTAATCAAACTGACGATGTCAAAAACAAGTAAAGAAATAACTCTACCTTTATTACCTGAGGTTGGTAATGCACTTTTAGATTACATTAAAAATTCGCGTAGACAATGTGATTTAAAACATGTTTTTATATCAGCTAGTGGCGCATGTTCAAAAATTACAAGTGCCACTTTGTATAACAAGGTTAAAAGTTCTATTAAGAAATCAAAAATTGATACAAAAAATAGAAAACTTGGTCCTCATGCCCTAAGACACTCTTTGGCGACAAGAATGTTAAAACAAGGTCAACCTCTACCTATTATTTCAGAAACTTTAGGACATAGCGATACTCAGGTTACAACCATTTACACTTCTATTGATTATGATTCTTTAAAACATTGTGCTCTTGATGTGCTGCCAATAAAATCTAGCGCATATATGAGTGGAGGTGGATATGACTCTTAGGTTAAGAAGTGATATTTGTGATTTACTTAAACAATACCACGATATAAAAATAGCTAGTGGCACTAAAGCTATATCGATTGATCGCTACATTAACTATATTGATGACTTCTATTTCAACAACAATTTTAAAGAAATGGCGTATACAAAAGAAATGAACTCTTTGTGGTTGAAGAAAAGAAATGATCTTGAAGGCAATTATGTAAGATATACCAGAAATAACTACTTAATAGATTTTCTATCTTTCGTTACATCTCTAGGATATGGTGTTTATATACCTAGAAGGCTTCCTTATAAATCTTCAAATTTCATAGCTTATATTTTTAGTGAAAAGGAGTTAGAAAAATATTTTGAATATATAGATTCATTCTTTTCATATAAAGATCCTATGGTTGCCTTATATGTACCTATTATTTTTAGAATCTTAATTGGTTGTGGAACAAGAATTGGTGAAACACTAGCTCTAAAAGTAGAAGATGTTGACATTATTAACGGCATTATTCATTTAAAAGAAACAAAAAATTCTAGATTTAGAGCAGTACCTATATCCGGTAGTCTTCTTATCGCAATAAAACAATATTGTGATAAGTGCTTATATTTAAAAACTAAGAACGATTTTTTCTTTTCTCATAAAGATGGAAGAAAAGTAAAAGAACAATCTATATATTTAATTCATCGAAAAGCTCTTGATTATGCAAATATCCCTTATATTGGTTCAACAAAAGGACCACGATTACACGATTTGCGTCATACTTTCGCTGTTAATTCATTAAAAAATTTCGAGAAAAGAGGATGTGACTTAAATAATGTATTACCGATTTTAAAACAATACATGGGTCACAGTAATATACACGCTACAGAAAAGTATCTTCAACTTGTAAGTGAAAATTATTTTGATATCTTAGATAAGACAAAGAAGACCGAACAATTGATTATGGGGGCTGGTGAAAATGAATAATGACTTTTCATATTACTTAAGAAAGTTTCTTAGTGAATATCTTCCAAGAGAAAAAGGATTTAACTCAAATACAATTGATTCATATCGTTATAGTTTTATTCTTTTACTAAACTATTTAAAAGATGTAGGAATAAAAGCTGAAAAAGTAAAAATAATTGACTTAACAAAAGACAGAATTGTCGATTTCCTTAACTATTTAGAAAACAATAGAAATAATTTAATCTCAACTAGAAATTCGCGCTTAGCGGCTGTCCATTCATTTTTTAAGTATTTACAATACGAATATCCTGATTATATTGATGAGTACATAAAGATATTAAATATTCCTTTTAAAAAGACAAAAACTAAACAAATGTCTTATTTAACGGTTGAAGAAATGATGAAGTTGATTGGTGTTATTGATAAAAGCGGTGAGTATGGATACCGTGATTATATGATTATTTTATTAATGTATGAATCAGCAATTAGAGTATCGGAACTAATTAATGTTAGATTAATTGATTTTAGATTTTCTAAACCATATTCAATAAAGATTGTTGGCAAAGGTAATAAACAAAGATATGTGCCATTATCTGAACAATTCATAGAAAAAGTCCAAGAATATGTTTTATCTCTCAATAATAAAAAGTTAGAAACTGCCTTTCTATTCACAAATCACTCAAATAATAAACTCACAAGAGCTGGTGTTAGCCATATTTTAAATAAATATGTAACTTTAGCTAGAGAGAACAATCCTTCTTTATTTAAAGAAAACGTTACTCCTCATACATTGAGACATACAAAAGCAATGCATCTTTTACAAGATGATGTGAATTTAATTTATATCAGAGATATTTTGGGCCACTCATCTATTCAAACAACAGAAATATATGCAAGGGCAGACTCTGCGAGATTAAGACAAGCAATTGAGAAGTCATATAAGGAATTGTCTACAGAAACAAAATGCGAATGGCAAGAAGAAGAAATTATAAATTGGCTTAAATCATTTTAAATGAA
>JAUNWT010000134.1 GCA_030540195.1 Bacillota bacterium
TTTCCTTCAGTAAATTTAACAGAAACATTTTCAAATAAAGCTCTATCTCCATATCTTAAAGATACATTTTGTGTTGATATCATAACGTCATTCCTTTCTTTTGTAATAGCTTGACTATTATGACATAAATTCATATTCTTGTCTAGAAATAAAAAAATGTAGTGTTTATCGCTACATTTTATACATTATCAACATAAATATTTTATTTTCCATCTAGATTTATTCTTTTAATATTATTCTTATACTCTAAAGAATCAAAATCTTTATCAAATGTATATAGAATAACATTATTATCTTTACAATAATGATAATATGCACTATCCATGACATCTAATTTATCTAGTTCATTAATAATATCATTATCGTTTATATTATAAGAATCTATTTCACTTGTTATTTCTTTAATATCATTAACCGCACTTCTGCACACCATTAATGCTTGATTTAAATATTCAGAAGCATTATTGTTTTCTCTAAAATCTTTAATGTTAGATATACCAGATAATTGATTAGCTTTTAAATACCTGTTACATTCTTTCATCTTAGTTTTCATAATAACTTGCATCAATTCAATCAATTGATAGTCCAAAGATACTATTTCTGCTTTTTCTGCTAATAACTTTCCTAATAATTCAGTGGCTGCCCTATTTTGTAATATTTCATGTGAATCCTGTGGATTAGATAATACACATAATTCCATCCAAATGCATGTGTCTAAAAATACTTTATTCTTCATCTAAATCATTTCTTTTTAATAGCGCACCATCTTTAACAATTTTTATTTTATTTAAAATGTCCTTATTTGCATTTTCAATTTCAATTCGATTCATTACATTTTCTCCATTTTCCATAATCAGATCTCCAATTATAGGATTTAAAAACGCAGTAATAACATAATTGACATTCTTAAAATTTAAAATAATTCTTTCATTATTATTTAAACATTTTTTTATTTCTGAATAACACTTTTTTCCTTCATCATAAGATACCGCTGTATCCCCTTGTGCATATTGAGTAATTTCTATTTCCATTTTTCCACCTCATTTTATTATATTATAAATCATTTAAACTTATTCGCCTAGTAGATATTATATTCTCCGATTCATTATAATCAAAGAAATTTTCAAAATCATAAAGTTTTACTTTAAAACAAATAGCAGTTCCAGGAAACACACCTTCTATTTGAGAATTATAATGAATAATTCCTGATTCCATCGAAAACAACTCATTTCCCGACAGTATTGTAAGATTTCCGTTCGCTTCTCTTATATAACTAAGAAGAGTTGGCAATCCATAGCCACCACTACCCAAACGTGTCGTATTGCCATTTTTTGTAGCCCATTCAATATAAGTTTTTTCTTTTATTATTTTATCATCTAAAAAACGTTGAACATTTTTAGGTATTGTATTCCCATAATCAATAATATTAACAAATAAATATTTACTGTTATCCAAGTTATCTGATATATATTTAAAATAATAATATTCATTAATATCATTATGAATAAATGCATTTGAAAATATTTCACCTATCGTTGTCTTTAAAAACAATTGAACTTTATCAAGATTATATATCATATTTGTTTTTGTGATTAAAGTTATTAAATCATCAACAACTTTATTAAATTGTTTATCACCTTGTAATCTATAATGCTCAATATCTTTATTCTTTGGTATTTTGTTATCCTTAAACTCTATTTGTTTGTATTCCTCTCCTGTATGATTTGTAACAGTTCCCATTGATTCATAATAAAAATCTTTTGATAAAAAAATAGGAATCGCATACTTATTCTTAATAAATGTACAAATATTGTAAATATATGCTAGTACCATTTTATCTAGTTTTGCTGATCTATCATAACGCAATAAGAGCCGTCCTTCATGATTTAACAAAGGAAATATTCTTGTAATTTGAATTAAAAAATCTGTATCAAATTCAACACTACCATTAAACAAAACCAAAATATCGCTATTACTTATTTTTATTTTTATCATATAAATATACCTTCTATCATGTATTATAAATATTTTAAAAGAAATATATAAAAGATTCAATTATATTTTTGTGGACCACAATTATTTTTTAACTCAATCCTGATAAAGATCTCATTACAAGATCAACATCTCTATTCTCTAATTCTTGTATAATATGTAAATATGTTTTCTGCGTAGTATTCATACTAGAATGTCCTAATCTTCTTGCCACACTAGCAATCGACACCCCAGCAAACAAAAGTAAGGATGCATGAGTATGTCTTAAGCCATGTATGGAAATCACGGGAACTTCCGCTTTTTTACAATATCTTTCTAAAACACCATTTACCGTAGAATTGTAAACTTTCCCATTAACAAATATAGGTTTATCCTCCGGTAAATCTTTTATTAATTGTGAAAACTGAATAACTGTTTGCCAATCAATTTGTACTTTTCTAATAGATGATTGGTTTTTTGTAGGCAAAAAACCACCATCACCTTTATAATCCCATGTTTTAGAAACAGATATTGATTGTCTTGAAAAATTAAAATCTGCCGGAGTTAGAGCAAGTGCTTCTGAAAATCTTAAACCTGTCTTTGCGATTAATAAAATCATCCATTCCCAACTTATTTCATTTTTCAATTCCAATGTATCTAATAAAGTATGTAATTCAAATTGATTAATAAATTTCACTTTCTTAACACTTGGTGTTTTTCCTTTAATAATCGCTTTTCTAGTAGGATCTCTATCAAGTAATCCTTCATCTACCGCATCTAAAATAGAACCTTTTAATTGATGATGAAAATCCATCGTTGTTTGTCTTTCATGTTCCAAAGCATAATTATTTAATAACTCTTGATAAGATATTCTCGTTAAATCCTTTATCTTCAAATCAGGAATTAACTTTCTCAACCACCTAAGAGTCATCTTATACTTATCTAAAGTTACTTTTCTTATAGCACCTTCCTTATATATTTTTATCCATTTTTCATAATAATCACAAAATAAATCATCTTTATCTATATCATCCATATAAATTCTCCCTCTATTGTGGTCCACAAATATAAATATATATTTCACATGCAAATTCTTATTGAAAAAATATTAATTATCACTAATATTTACAAACGCTGATGAAGGGTAATAAGGTTGTCGA
>JAUNWT010000135.1 GCA_030540195.1 Bacillota bacterium
GCTTAACAACGAAAGTTAAACTTCTAAAAATTTATTTCGTTACAGCTCCTTTTTTGTTTATCTATAAAATTTAATAATAGTTTGATAATGATTCTTTAAACTAAAGTTGGCGGATACAAAATAGAAATGATTTCCTTTTTTATAAAGTAAAGTATCATAAGATGTATCAAGCTTAAAGAGATAAGTGTTCTTATCAATTTTAATAACAGGTACATCATTGTATGTATCTAAATAACGCTTGAAAAATGTATTTGTTTTTTCATTTGATTTAAAATGATAATCTTTACTATACATGAGATCACCTTGGTTATTCTTTTCAAAATAAGAAGATGTTTCCACGAGAATACTCTTTGTTTGTTTATATTGAGGGTATTCTTTTTTGTTTGTTTCTTTATCAAAAGCTTCTAGGGTAAGAATATTTTTATTTAGTGGCGTATCTTTTCTTTCAGAGATATCTAAAATACATCCAAATATAGCTACAAGACATGTTAAAACACTCATAACATAGAAAAATTTTTTAATGAGCTTATTAAAATTCTTTTGACAGGCAAGAACGATTTTATAAAGGCAACGAACAAGAATTGTCGCAAATAGAATAAGAGGTAAGTAATGAATTAAAATGCTTCCATTTGTAAGAAATTCTTGAACTTGATTCTTTTGTAAAACAAGCTGTGCAACAAAAAAAGCAAAGAAAAGCACTAAAACAAAATAAGTGGTTGCAGAGATTTTACGTGTACTTAAATACTCATCAATTGCTTTTTGTCTTTCTTTAGGCAAAGCACGTTTATTATCCGTTGTAAAAATAATAAACTTTCCAATTTTGCCATAATAATCAAACATTTGTTTTTCATAATCATTAATAAAATCATGTAATGCTTTTCTTTTAGGGGTTGTTGCTTTTTTGATGAGTAAATCGACATGATAGTAGTAATGTTTGTCATTTTTTTCAAAACGGCTGATTTTACCTAACGAAGTAGGGTTATAGCCTTGTTTAGATAACTCATTTAAGGTGTTTTCTAATTGTTTATATTCAGTTATATCATAATCTAATAATTTATACATATGTGACTCCTTTGACTGTTACATCATAACAAAAATAGTCATGGATTTCCATGACTATTGATTAAATGCAGAATCAACTTCATAATCTGGTTTGAAGTTTTCCTCTTCTAACATATAAGATTCAGCAATATTTTGACAATGATCACCAATACGTTCTAAGTTAGATAAGATATCAACGTATGTCGAATTAACAATAACTGATTTCTCTGTTTTATTGGTAACACGTTGAATATGTCTTTGTTTTGCTTTTTTATTATAATAATCTAAATTACTTTCACGATCATCAACATAAATAATATCATCTAAATCATGTTTATCAAAAGCAACCATTGCATGATTCAACATTTCAATATCCATATTGATCATAGCAATAATATCATCTTTGGCTTCTGATGAAAAATCATCTTTTTCATCATAAACAGCTTCAAAGAATTGAGTTAAGTTAATACATAAATCACCAACACGTTCTAGATCTTTGATTGATTTCATATCTGCAAAGTATTCTTTAGAATCATGATCATTTAATTGTTCGTGTGAAATAAGTAATAAATATTCAGCAATCTTTTTATCTAATAAATTGATTGCATTTTCTAATTCTTCGACTGCTTCTTTAGCAGTAGAACTTTTAGAAATAAAATATTCTCTAACGTTTTCACAAGCTTCAACAGTAATAGCTCCCATTTCTAAAATCTTATTTTTAGCGATGGCTAAAGCATGAGAAGGGAACAATTGAACCACATGAGGATCTAATTCTGATAAATCCATTTGTAATTCTTTTGAATGATTTGGAATGATTTTTTTAATAATAACAACAATCTTATTAATAAATGGAAAGAACAAGATGGTTGTTACAATGTTAAAGATACCATGTGCTACTGCAAGTTGTAATTCAGGAGACATGGTACTTACTGAATTAATATATTGAATTAACATGGTAAATGGTGATAAAACAATCATAAATAAAACAGAACCAATAACGTTAAATAAAACGTGGAAGAAAGCTGCTCTTTTAGCGGGAATAGATCCACCAATAGAGGCTAGAACTGCTGTGATTGTTGTTCCAATATTTGATCCAAATAAAAATGGTAAAGCAATATTTAAACCAATGGCACCAGCCCCATACATTTGTTGAACAATTGCAATCGTTGCAGCTGATGATTGAATCGCACATGTAAGGATTGTTCCACCAAGTAAACCAAGCCAAGGGCTTTTCATTAAAAATTCTGTAATTTGTGTAAATTCGGGAACTTCAGAAATCATTGATAAATTATTTCCCATTAAATCAAGTCCATAGAATAAACAACCAAAACCAAAGATGATTTGCGATAAATATTTTGTTTTTTTGTTTTTAGAAAACATGGAAACAAAAGCACCAATAATAATGAAATAAACCGCATATTTAGAAATCTTTAAACCAACTAAAACAGAAGTAATAACTGTTCCAATATTGGCCCCCATAATAATTCCAACTGCTTGATTTAAATTCATTAAACCAGAACGAATCAAGCCAATTGTAAGGGCTGTTGTTCCTGAACTTGATTGAATTAAACACGTTACCAAGGCTCCAATTAAAATTCCTTTTACAGGACTTGAGGTGTATTTATCAATAATGTCCTTTAATTTATCTCCGGCATAACTTTTTAAACCGTCGCCCATATAATCGATACCAAATAAAAATAAACCAAGCCCTGCCAGAATCAAAGGCCAGTTGATATCCGCTAATGTCATAAAATCACACTCCTATACATCTCATTTTAAAGGAATGTTAATTTTGTGTAAAGATTATGTTAAACTTCTTTACAAAACCTTAACAATTCTTTTTAAAACAGCTTTCAATAAATAAAATCATACCCGTCTTTAGAAGTTAGCACCATTTTTGTTTAGAAATATAATAACCATAGA
>JAUNWT010000136.1 GCA_030540195.1 Bacillota bacterium
GTTGAAGAAGAAGTTATCGAAGAAGAATCTGTTGAAGAACAAATAATTGAAAATGAAGATGAAGAAAATGATGAACCAAAAGAAAGTAAAGTTGTTAAAGTAATGAATGTCATTATTGTTTTATTAGTGATTATTTTTATTGCATTACTTGGAACAATTATTTATCAAAGTTTCTTTTAAACTAAGGTAAGCCTTAGTTTTTTTAAAGAGGAGAGAGTTGTATGAAAAAAAATATATCAGTTGCAATTGATGGACCAAGTGCTGCCGGAAAAAGCACAATCGCAAAAATGGTTGCGAAAAAAGAAAATTTCATTTATATTGATACGGGTGCTATGTATCGTTGTGTTGCTTATTATTGTTTAACGCAAAAAATTGATCTAAATGATGAAAAAGCGGTTGAACAAGCAATCGAACATATACAAATATGTTTAACACCAGACAATAAAGTCTATTTAAATGATGAAGATGTAAGTAATCAAATTAGACAAGACCAAGTTTCACTTGGAGCAAGTTGTGTTTCTAAATATCAAGCTGTACGTAGCTTTTTAGTTGATGAACAAAGAAAAATGGCAAAGTCAGGAAATGTCATTCTTGATGGACGTGATATTGGAACAGTTGTATTACCTAACGCTGATTTAAAAATCTATCAAATTGCCAGTGTTGAAACACGTGCGAAAAGACGCTATTTAGAAAACTTAGAAAGAGGTCTAGATGCTGATTTAGAAACAATCAAAAAAGAAATTGAAGAAAGAGATTATCAAGATACCCATCGTGAAATCTCTCCACTTAAAAAAGCGGATGATGCCATTGAATTAGATACATCATCACTTACTTTAGAAGAAGTCGTTGAACAAGTTTTAACTTTAATACAAAAAGCAAAGGAGGAATAATATGGCAGGTGTTGTTGCTATTGTTGGTCGTGCCAATGTCGGTAAATCAACAATTTTTAACCGAATTGTCGGAGAAAGAATTTCCATTGTCGAAGATGTTGCTGGAGTAACGCGTGATCGTATTTACGCGAAAGCATCTTGGCTTACAAAAGAATTTAGTATTATTGATACAGGTGGTATTGAACTAGAAAATGCCTCTTTTACAACACAAATTAAGATGCAAGCAGAAATCGCTATTGAAGAAGCAGATATCATTATCTTTGTTGTTAATGGTCGTGAAGGAATTACCAAAGAAGATGAATATGTTGCTCGTATCTTACAAAAATCTAGAAAACCAATTATTTTAGCGGTCAATAAAATTGATGATAATCAATTTAAAGATTATATTTATGAATTCTATGCCTTAGGTGTAGGAGATCCTATTCCAGTATCGGGTTCTCATGGGATTGGAATTGGAGATTTATTAGATGAAGTTATTTCCAAGCTTGATTTACAAGAAGAAGAAACCAATGATGATGAAATCAGTTTTTCAATTATTGGAAGACCAAACGTTGGAAAATCCTCTCTTACCAATGCAATTCTAGGAGAAGAACGTGTTATTGTTTCAAATATTGAAGGAACAACACGTGATGCTATTGATACACCATTTGTTAAAGATGGACAAAAATATCGTGTTGTTGATACAGCAGGAATGAGAAAAAAAGGAAAAATCTATGAAAATATTGAAAAATATTCGATTTTAAGAGCCTTAACATCGATTGAAAAAAGTGATGTCATTCTTGTGGTAATTGATGGTGAAACAGGAATCAGAGAACAAGATAAACATGTTGCTGGGTATGCTCATGAAGCTGGTAAAGGGGTTATCATTGTTTATAATAAATGGGATCTTGTTGAAAAAGATGAAAAAACAATGCAAAAGAAAGAAAAAGAAATTCATGAACAATTTAAATATCTTGATTATGCACGTATTGTTTTCACTTCTGCCAAAACAGGACAAAGGGTGGATCAAATTTTCCCATTAATTCAAGAATCATATGAAAATTCACGTAAACGTGTACAAACAAGTGTCTTAAATGATGTTTTAGTGGATGCTCAATTAATGAATCCAACAACAACATTTAATGGAGGAAGATTAAAAATCTTCTATGCGAATCAAGTAGCTGTTTGTCCACCAACATTTGTATTATTTGCGAATGATCCTCAATACTTACACTTTAGTTATAAACGTTATTTAGAAAATCGTTTAAGAGAAGCGTTTGGTTTTGAAGGAACACCAATTCATATTATTTGTAGAAAAAGAGATTAATCTCTTTTTTTAACGTTTTCAATTATCTTTCATAATATACAGTGGTGATATTATGAAAGATAAAGATTTACTCGTTGAGCGTGTATCTAAAAAGACAAATGTTAAAAAGGAAGATATCTTCAAACTTGCTAATGATTTACAAAAGAAAGATTTAAATAATGAAGAGGATATGCGCTCGTTTATTCAAACAGTTGCTAAGGTAACAAATCAAACATTGGATCAAAGAAAAATAGATAAATTAGTAAAGATCATGAAAAATAAAGATGTCTTGAATGATGTAGAAAAAATGATTTAATTGTTGATTTAAAAGCGGATTTTGTTATAATGGTAAAGAACTTCACAAAAGAGTGAAAATTGTGATTTTAAGCCATTTTTAGATTGACTTATGTTGTGAGTTTCTATATAATAGGTTTTGCGGTTATGGAAAGGTGATTAATATGAAGTATAGCTTACAGTGGATTATTAAACACAAAGGAACATTTGATTTTGAAGAAGAAATAACTTTTCCTAGTGAAATGTTTGAAAAGTATGCCCATATTAATGGTCTTAAAGATGTCATCGTTTCAGGTACCGGGAATCTTGATACAAGAGATAAACGATTATATGTTGATTTAAATATTAAAGGAACAATGATTCTTCCATGTGCGTTAACATTGGAAGATGTTGATTATCCATTTGATATCGATTCGACGGAAGTATTTTCTTTTGAAAAACCTGATCCGCTTGAAGACGTTCATGAAGCAAAGAAA
>JAUNWT010000040.1 GCA_030540195.1 Bacillota bacterium
ATGAAAAAATGATTCGTGCTATGTATATGGAAATGGGAAGAAAACCAAGTGAGGCGCAAATTAAAAGAATTATGGCTTCAGTTAAATCACAATATAAATAAGGGGATACCCTTATTTTTATTTATATGAAAATATATATTACCCGCCACTCACTTACTGCATGGAACGAAGAAAAAAGATTACAAGGATGGAAAAACTCTAAACTTACAAAGCAAGGCTTAGAAGATGCTAAACGTTTAGGAAATTATTTAAAGAATCAATCTTTTGATGGGATTTATTCTTCACCTTTAAAGCGTGCTAAAGAAACAGCACAAATTATTTTTCCAAATAAAGTGATTATTGAAGATGATCGTTTAAAGGAAATGAATTTTGGAGATTATGAAGGAAAATTTATTGATGAATTAAAAAAAGAAAAAGATTACTATACTTTATGGAATGAACCACAAGGTAATTTTTCTATTAGAAATGGAGAAACGTATCAAGAAGTTGTTGATCGAGTATTGAGTTTTATTGAAGAAAAGTATAAGGAAAATAAAAAATGTATTTTTATTACAATACATGGAATGTTATTTACTATTTTAAATGGTTTGTTTTTAAATTATCCTATTGAACGTTTTAATGAAGTCAATCAAAATATTGTACGAGGTTGTTCATTATCGTTGTTTGAGTATAATGGAAAAGAATTTAAAATTGATTATATTGGTAAAGATGATTTTCTTGAACCTAGAAAGACAAAAATAAGTTATAAATAAAAGATTAGCATTTTTTTGCTAATCTTTTTACATCCATTGGATTTTTGATTCAGTATGATTTTTAATACGTTTTATATTTTCTTTATGTCTATAAACAAGAAGAACAACAGCAACTGTCATACATATTTTTGCTGTCAAAGGTAAATCAAGAAATGGCGTAATTACTAAAACAATTAATGATGTTGAAATAGAAGAAAGAGAAACATATTTAGAAATTTTTAAAACTGATAAAAACACAATGATTGCAACAACTGCATAAAGTGGTTCAATACATAAAAAATATCCTAAACATGTCGAAACAGCTTTTCCACCTCTAAATCCAGCAAAGATTGGATAACAATGACCAAAGATACAAGCTAAGCCAGCAATATATTTAATATCAGGATTTAAATTAAATTTGATAGAAAGATAATAACTTATATAATAAACAAGAACTGCTTTTAATGCATCAAGAATGATGACAGATATTCCGGCTTTTTTTCCAAGAACTCGTCCTGCATTTGTTCCACCTAAATTTCCTGATCCACTCTCTCTAACATCTGTATTATAGAAAACTTTTCCAATAACGAGGGCAAAAGGAATAGATCCATAAAGATAACCCAATAGAATTAATAAAATTTCATACACTTTCATCACCAAAACCCATTATACTGTTATCTAATAAAATTGCAATTAAACTTTGAAAAAAAACGAGAGTATTGATATAATAAGGCAAGTGTAATAAAGGAGTGAATGATATGCCAAAAAATACATATGATGAATCGAATATTCAAATCCTTGAAGGCCTAGAAGCCGTACGTAAAAGACCAGGGATGTATATTGGTTCTACTGATAGTCGAGGATTGCACCATCTTGTATGGGAAATTGTAGATAATGCAATAGATGAAGCCCTTTCCGGGTATGGTGATCTTATCGAAGTCACAATATGTAAAGATAATAGTATTAAAGTACAAGATCATGGTCGAGGTATGCCTACGGGAATGCATGCTTCTGGAAGACCTACTACAGAAGTCATTCTTACTATTCTTCATGCAGGAGGTAAATTTTCTGAAGATGGTGGTTATAAAACTTCAGGAGGACTTCATGGTGTTGGGGCCTCTGTTGTTAATGCCTTATCTCATTGGTTAGAGGTAACGGTTTACCGTGATGGTAAAATTTTTCAACAACGCTTTGAAGAAGGTGGAGAAAAAATTGGAAAACTTAAAACAATAGGTAAAACAAAAGAAACAGGTACATTGATTCATTTTTTACCTAATGATCAAATTTTTTCAACAACTGAATTTAATTATAAAACAATTAGTGAACGTTTAAGAGAAAGTGCTTTTCTTTTAAAAGGAATCAAAATTGTTTTAAAAGATGAACGTACAGGAAAAATGGATGAATTCCATTTTGAAAATGGTTTAGAAGCGTTTATAGATTATTTAAATACAAATAAGGATGTGTTGCATCCAACGATTTCTATTGAAGGACAACAAAATGGTTTAGAAGCTGATATTGCTTTACAGTTTACTTCAGGATATCAAGAAACAACACTTTCATTTGTTAACTTAGTAAGAACGGGTGATGGTGGAACACATGAAACAGGATTTAAAACAGGTCTTACAAAAACTTTTAATGAATATGCAAGAAAATATGGCTTATTAAAAGAAAAAGATAAGAATTTAGAAGGAAATGATGTAAGAGAAGGTTTATCTGCCATTATTTCTGTTAAAGTTCCTGAACATCTTCTTCAATTTGAAGGACAAACAAAATCTAAATTAGGAACACCTGAAGCAAGAAATATTGTTGATAGTATTGTTTATGAAAAACTTTCTTATTTCTTAGAAGAAAATAAAGAAATTGCGGATAATCTAGTTAAGAAAATGATCAAGGCTGCTCAAGTAAGAGATGCTGCAAGAAAAGCAAGAGAAGCTGCAAGAAAAGGAAAAGGCACAAGACAAGAAAGAATTTTAAGTGGGAAACTTGCGCCAGCGCAAACAAAAAATAAAAAGAAAAATGAGCTTTATCTTGTCGAAGGGGATTCTGCCGGTGGTAGTGCAAAACAAGGACGAGATCGTAAATATCAAGCAATTCTGCCTTTAAGAGGTAAAGTGTTGAATAGTGAAAAGGTTTCTTTACAAGATATTTTAAAAAACGAAGAACTTGCAACTTTAATTAATACCATTGGTGCGGGATTTGGCGCTGATTTTAAAGTAGAAGATAGCCATTATGATAAAGTTATTATTATGACCGATGCCGATACCGATGGAGCACATATTCAAATTTTATTATTGACTTTCTTCTATCGCTATATGAAAGATTTAATTACTGCTGGAAAAGTTTATATTGCTTTACCACCTCTATATAAGGTTTCTAAAAAAAGCGGTAAAAAAGAAGAAGTTATTTATTGCTGGGAAGATTATGAACTTGAAGAAGCTAAAAAGAAAATTGGACGTGGCTATAATGTACAACGTTACAAAGGGCTTGGTGAAATGAATGCTTCCCAATTATGGGAAACAACAATGGATCCTGAAACAAGAACATTAATTCAAGTTTCTATTGAAGATGCTGCTGTCGTTGAAAGAAATGTCACTGTTTTAATGGGTGATAAAGTAGAACCAAGACGTGAATGGATTGAACAAAATGTTCAATTCACTTTAGAAGATAATTATCAAATTTAGGAGGTTAGCATGAGCGATAAAAAAATTGTAATGAATTTAGAAGCGATTATGGGAGATCGCTTTGGAAAATATTCAAAATACATTATACAAGAACGTGCACTTCCTGATGTACGTGATGGATTAAAACCGGTACAACGAAGAATTTTGTATTCCATGAACAAAGAAGGAAATACTTATAACAAACCTTATCGAAAATCTGCAAAAACGGTTGGGAATGTTATTGGTAACTATCATCCTCATGGAGATACTTCTGTTTATGATGCGATGGTACGTCTTTCACAAGAATGGAAAATTCGTGCACCGCTTATTGATATGCAAGGAAATAACGGTTCTATTGATAATGACCCAGCTGCCGCAATGCGTTATACCGAAGCAAGATTGTCTCCAATTGCAAGTGAGTTGTTAAGAGATTTAGATAAAGATACTGTTTTAATGTCTTTAAACTTCGATGATACAGAATATGAACCAACAGTTTTACCTGCTGCTTATCCTAACTTATTGGTTAATGGTTCAACTGGAATTTCTGCAGGGTATGCGACAGATATTCCACCACATAATTTACAAGAAGTCATTGATGCAACAATTCATCGTATTAAATATCCACATTGTTCTCTTGATAAATTAATGGAATTTATTAAGGGACCTGATTTTCCAACAGGAGCAATTGTTGAAGGCATTGATGGAATTAGAAATGCTTTTGAAAAAGGTAAAGGAAAAGTTGTTGTTCGTGCCAAAACAGAAATTGTTGAACAAAAAAATATGAATCAAATCGTAGTTACTGAAATTCCTTATGAAGTTAATAAAGCAGAACTTGTACGTAAAATTGATGAAATTCGTTTTAATAAAAATATTGATGGTATTTTAGAAGTAAGAGATGAATCAGATAGAGAAGGATTACGTGTTGTTATTGATTTAAAGAAAACAGTCAATGTTCAAAATACACTCAATTATTTTTATAAAAATACAGATTTACAAAAAAATTATAATTACAACATGGTCGCTATTAAAGACAAACGCCCTGTTTTAATGGGAATTGTTGATATTTTAGATGGTTATATTGATCATCAAATTGACGTTGTCACAAGAGCAAGTCTTTATGATTTAAATAAGGCCAACGAACGTTTACACATTGTTGATGGGCTTATTAAAGCAATTTCTATTTTAGATGATGTGGTCAAAACAATTAGAAATTCAAAAGATAAGGCAGATGCGAAAAAAAATTTGATTTTAGAATATCAATTTTCTGAAAAACAAGCAGAAGCGATTGTTATGTTACAACTTTATCGTTTAACAAATACAGATATTGTTTCATTACAAGAAGAAAAATCAGAATTAGAAAAACGTGTTCATGAACTTAATGAGATATTAGATAGTGATGATGTTTTAAGAAACGTTATTATTAAAAGATTAAGAGAAATCAAACAAAAATATCCAATGCCTCGTTTAACAGAAATCAAAGAAAAAGTAAGTGAAGTAAAAATTGATGAAAAGGCCATGATCATTTCTGAAGATATTTATGTCTCTATTACCAGAGATGGTTATATTAAACGTATTTCTCAACGTTCAATCAATGCTAGCACAAATATCCCATTTGGTAAAAAAGATGATGATATTTTAATTTCGCTCTATAAAGCAAATACATTAAATCATTTATTGCTTTTTACAAATAAAGGAAATTATTTATTTGTACCTGTTCATAAAATTGAAGAATTTAAATGGAAAGATCTTGGAAAACATGTGAGTTATTTAGTTAAAGTTAATTCAGATGAAAAGATTATTTCAACAATTTTAGTAAAAGACTTCAATCTTCCATTATATGTTTTATTAGCTACTAAAAATGGACAAATTAAAAGAACACTTTTAAAAGATTTTGAAGTAACACGTTATTCAAAATCAATTATGTGTATGAAAGTAAAAGATAGCGATGAAGTCGTAAGTGCTAAGCTTACAGATGATCATCAAGGAATCTTTATTGCGACACGTGCAGGTTATGGTGGCTTATACAGTGAACAAGAAGTTTCTGTTATTGGATTAAAAGCAGCGGGAATTAAAGCTTTAAATTTAAAAGAGGATACAATTCAATCAGTAGAAACTTTCAATCCAATGGAAACATATTCAATTATGCTATTAAGTGAAGATGGACAAATGAAACGTTTAAAATTAAGTGATATACCAGCATGTAAACGTACTACAAAAGGTATAACACTTTATAAGAATTTAAAAACGAAAACAATCTATGTTCATAGTGCACTTATTATGACAAATAAAGATGAAGCAAAAGTTTATACAGATCAAGAAACTTATGATTTAAAACCAACAGATTTCAATTACGCAATGCTTGAATCAAGATTTTCATCATTTATCAAATTGAAAAAGGATGAGCATATTCAATGTGTTTTAAAGGATCATCCTTGTTCAACAGATGATTATGATACTTTAAAAGAAAATAAAGCAGAAGAAGTATTAGAAGTAAAAGAAGTTAAAGAAAAAACGTTATTAGATGATTATGATATTCAAGAAGTAGAAACACCAAAGAATCTTAAGACATCTGTAAAAAAAGAAACGACTACAAAGTATGAAAAGATTAGTTTAGAAGATATTTTAAATGATGATAACTTTTAGAAAAAGACGACATTAATCGTCTTTTTCTTTTTTTATATAGCATTTTAATAATTTAATAAGTGCTTTTTTTTCAATGCGAGAAACATAAGATCTAGAGATATGATATTCTTTGGCAATTTCATTTTGTGTCATCTTATCATAATGATTTAATCCATAACGTTTAGAAAGAATATCTTGTTCTTTTGGGGTTAATACATGAAAATTATTTAAAAAGGTATCGATACTATCTTTTTGATAAATTTGATCAATAATCGGTTTTTCTTTATTGTCAATTAATTCTTCTAAAACGATTTCACTTCCATCACGATCGACGCCAATCACTTCATTTAAAGAAACTTCTAAGTTTAATTTTTTATTTTTTCTTAAATGCATGAGAATTTCATTTTCAATACATTTTGATGCATAAGTAGCAAGTTTTGTTTTTTTATCAAGAGAATAGCTATCAATGGCCTTTATTAAACCGATCGTTCCAATTGAAATCAAATCTTCTTGTAAATCTTTATTGTTATTATATTTTTTAGCAATATGCGCAACAAGACGTAAATTCTTTTCAATAAGTAAATCTCTTGCTTTTTTATCACCTTGTTCTTTTTTTTCTAAATAGAATCGTTCTTCTTTTGCAGTGAGTGGTAAATCAAAAGTTTTTGATTTGATATAAGAAATAAAATAGGCATTGTTTAAGAGTGCTAAAAGTAATGAAAACACAAAATCACCTCTTTATATTTAATGCAAAATAAGACAAAAAATGATAAATAAATTTATTGTTTGTTTTTCTTAACTTTTCTTTAAAAATCAAGTATAATAGGGTACAATTGTTATGTGAAAAAGAGAGGTATTTTATGGAAGAATTAAGATGCTACGGTTGTGGAGCCATCATCCAAAGTGATGATGAAAAAAAAGTAGGGTATGTCCCTAAGAATGCTTTAAATAGAAATGAAGTTTTATGTAAAAGATGTTTTAAGTTAAAGAATTATCATCAATTACAAGAAACAAATTTAACAGATGATGATTTTTTAGAAATTTTAAATAAAATAGGTGAAAGAGATTGCTTAGTTGTTTATATGGTAGATTTATTTGATTATAACGGAAGTTTGATTCAAGGACTAGCAAGACATATTAACTATAATGATTTGTTAGTGATTGGAAATAAAAGAGATATTCTTCCAAAGTCAATTAAAGATACAAAGATTATTCATTGGTTACGTAGACAACTTAAATTTGAAGGAATAAAACCTGTCGATGTGTTGCTTACAAGTGGTAAGAAAAATTATCATTTAGATGAGTTGATGGCGATGATTGATCAATATCGTAAAGGACGAGATGTTTATGTGGTAGGTGCTACAAATGTAGGGAAATCATCACTCATCAATGCTTTATTAAAAGCTTATAGTAATGAAAATGAAAATTTAATTACAACAAGTGAGTTTCCAGGTACAACATTAGATTTAATTGAAATTCCTTTAGATGAAAATTCTTCTATTTATGATAGTCCAGGAATTGTTAATAGACATCAAATGGCACATATTGTTGATGAAAAGGAATTGCAAAATATTTTACCACAAAGTGAATTAAGACCGGTGAATTATCAATTAAATAGCCAACAAACTCTTTATTTTGGTGGGTTAGCACGTTTAGATTTTATTGCTGGTGAAAGGACATCGTTAGTTTGTTATTTTCATCGAAGATTACAAATTCATCGTACGAAATTAGAAAAAGCAGATGAATTATATAATCGTCATATGAGTTTAAAACCTGAACCTAAAGAAAAAAGAGATATTCAATCTTTTAAAACATATCAATTTAAATTACCTAAAGGAAAAGTCGATATTGTTATATCAGGACTTGGTTTTGTAACGATGAATTGTCCTGATGCAATCATAGAAGTAAAAGCACCAGAAAATGTTGGTGTCTTTATAAGAGAAGCATTAATATAAAGGAGATAAGAAATGTTAACAGGAAAACAAAAAAGATTTTTAAGACATGAAGCACATCATTTAAATGCAATTTTCCAAATTGGAAAAGATGGTCTTCATGAAACGCAAATTATTGGAATTGATGAAGCACTTGAATCAAGAGAACTTATAAAGGTAAAAATTTTAGAAAGTTGTCAACAAGATAAAAATGAAATTGCAAATGAGTTATCTTTAAAACTTGATGCAGAAGTTGTTCAAATTTTAGGACGTACAATTATTTTATATCGTGAAAGCGAAAAGGGAATTTATCGTTTACCATGAAAATAGGAATTATTGGTGGTTCGTTTGACCCTTTCCATTTAGGACACAAACGTATTATTAATGAAACAATTTCTAAATTAAATCTTGATAAGATGCTCATTATGCCAACAAAGCACAATCCTTGGAAAGATGATTGTGTTGCTAGTGACAAACAACGTATTGATATGATTCATTTAACTATGAAAGGAAACAAGCAATATGAAATATCACGTATTGAACTTGATAATCCTACAAATGAAAAAAATTATACGATTGATACAATTAAAAATTTAAAACAACTCTATCCAAATGATGAACTCTATTTTGTTATGGGAATGGATCAAGCAAGTCAATTTGATAAATGGAAATGTGCTCAAGAAATTTCTCAAGAAGTACAACTTGTTGTTTTTGGTAGAGTTGGTTATCAAGTGAATAAAAATATAAATACATATCATTTTAAATTTATTGAAGCCAAAGAAACAGATGAATCAAGCACTTCATTTAAAAAAGGAAAAAGAAATGTTGTAGATAAAAAGGTTCTTATGTATGCTTTTCAACATGGTCTCTACTTAGAAAACTTTGTAAGAAAATATATGTCTAAAAAACGTTTTGATCATACCTGTTCAGTAGCAAAGCTTGCAAGAGAATTTGCAAACTGTAACGGTGTAGATGGAACAAAGGCTTATATTGCGGGAATGCTCCATGACATTGCCAAAGAAATGGAACGAGAAGAAGAAATGCATTTAATGAAGGAATATTATCCCCAATTTGTTTTAAAGCCAAGACCAATTTATCATCAATGGTTGTCTACTTATTTGGCAAAAAAAGATTTTTATATTGATGATGAAGAAATTTTACAAGCAATTACCAATCATACAACGGCTTCAGTAGAAATGTCTAAACTAGATATGTGTGTTTATTGTGCAGATAAATTAGATCCATTAAGAGGATATGATTCTTCAAAACAAATTGCTTTATGTAAAAAAGATATTTTAGAAGGATTTAAAGGTGAATTAGTCAATTTTTATAATTTTTCTAAAGAAAGAAATAGAGATATTGATGAATGCTTTTTTGATGTTTATCAAAAGTATTGTAAAGGAGATTGTAATGAATAAATTAAAAACGATTGTAAAAGTATTAGATGAAAAACTTGCAAATGATATTACAGTTATTGATATGTCAATTGATAGTCCAATTTGTGATTATTTTGTTATTGCAAGTGCAAGTAATGAAAGATTATTATTAGCTTTAAAAGATCATGTTGAAGAAGCGTGTGATAAAGAAGGTTATTTTGTTAAAAATATTGAAGGCAGAAAAAATAGTAAATGGATTTTAATGGATTATGGAGATATTATTGTTCATTTATTTGATACTGAAGAAAGAAAAAATTACGGGATTGAAAAATTATGGTCAGATAAACCCGTTATTTCGATTGAGGATATTTTATAATGTCTTATGAAGCTTTTGCCTATTACTATGATAGTTTGATGGATCAAGAGTTTTATAACGACTACATACAGTTTATTAATAAACATGTAAAAAACTATCAAACTGTTTTAGAACTTGGCTGTGGCACAGGAGAAATTGCGATTCGTTTAGCACATTTAGGAAAAAATGTTTGTGCAACAGATATTTCAAAAGATATGCTAGAAGTTGCTAAATATAAGTGTATTGATTTTAAAGCAGATGTCATGCTCTCACGTGTTGATATGTGTGATTTTGCTGTTGATACAAAGCTTGATTTAATTTTATGTTTATGTGATTCTTTAAATTATGTTACAAATTTAAAGAATGTTAAAAATGTTTTTCAAAATACGTATGATGCCTTGAAAAAAGAGGGTACATTCATTTTTGATGTTGATTCAATGTATAAAATGGAAAAAATTTTAGCTAATTATGATGAAGAAAATGATGATGAAGATTTTTATTTTCATTGGCATGTTGATCATCTTGAAAAAGGTTCTGTCAAACATAGTGTAGAAATCATTGATAAAGTCAATCAAGAACGTGTTTACGAAGAACATTTACAAAAAACATTTGATATCGAAATTTATCGTGATTTACTTAAAAAAGTAGGATTTAAAGAAATCGAAGTTTATAGTGATTTTAGCGAATATAACGAAGAGTGTGAAAGAAATATTTTTGTTTGTAAGAAAGGATAAACTATGATTGGAATAATTGGTGCAATGCAAGAAGAAGTTTCTGCTTTATTGAATAAAGCGGAAATTACAAAAGAAAATAAAATATTAGATACTGTTTTTTATGAAGGTATGATTGAAGGAAAAGAAGTTGTTATTTTACAAGGTGGAATTGGCAAAGTTAATTCTGCTATATGTGTTTCCCTTCTACTTACAAATTATAACATTGATTATGTCATTAACATTGGTTCTGCAGGTGGCTTAAAACAAGAACAAAATGTTGGAGATGTAGTAGTGTCAAATGCTGTTGCTTATCATGATGTTGACTTATCTGCTTTTGCAAGACCACAAGGTGAATTACCAGATTTACCACGTTTTATTCCTGCGGATAAAAATCTTGTTAAAAAAGCATCTCAAATTTTAGATGCCATGAATATTCAAGAAAATGTTGGACTAATCGTTTCAGGCGATCAATTTATTAGTCAAGAAAATCAAGTGTCTAAAATTAAAAATGATTTTCCAGAAGCTTTATGTAGCGAAATGGAAGCTGCCTCTGTAGGACATACATGTTACAAATATAAAGTTCCATTTATCATTACACGTTCACTTTCTGATGTTTTTGGTAAAGGGGATTCGTCTATTCAATTTGATGAATATTTAAAAGTAGCAAGTGAACAATCAGCACGTTTATGTATTGAACTTATTAAAGATTAAGGGCAGTCTTTATGAAGAGAGAAGATATAGAATTACTGGCTCCAGCTGGAAGTTTTGATGCTTTAAAAGCGGCTGTTCAAAATGGAGCCAATGCTATTTATTTAGGTGGTCAAAAATTTGGAGCTCGTGCATTTGCTCATAATTTTGACTATGATGCTTTAAAACAAGCGGTCGATTATTGCCATCTTAGAAATGTAAAATTATATGTCACTGTTAATACACTTTATACAAATCAGCAAATTGAAGATATTATACCTTATATCAATTATTTATATGAAATTAATGTAGATGCTTTAATTATTCAAGATATGGGATTATATCATTTAATAAAAAATAATTTTCCCAATATTGAAATACATATGTCTACGCAAGCAAGTGTGCGAAACATAGAAGGTGTTAGATATTTTGAAGAACAGCATGTTGATCGTGTTGTTTTAGCAAGAGAAATGTCTATCAAAGAAATTTCTGAAATTTGTCATAATTGTGATATTGATATTGAAGTTTTTGTTCATGGTGCTTTGTGTATGTCTTATTCGGGACAATGTTTGATGTCTTCAATGATTGCAAAACGTAGTGGAAATAAAGGAGAATGTGGGCAACCTTGTCGACTTCCTTATCAATTAAAAGAAGATGATCAAGTTATTTCATTACAAGATCGCTATCTATTATCTCCTAAAGATTTATGCAGTATTGAAAATGTTGACCAACTTATTGAAGCAGGTATAAAATCATTTAAAGTAGAAGGGCGTATGAAACGTCCAGAATATGTTGGCGAAGTTATAAAAGCTTATAGAAAAGCGATTGACACTTATTTTTCAAAACAAAAAAACTCTATTGATACAGATATATTAAATATGAAAAAAGTATTTAATAGAGGGTTTACTAAAGGATTTTTATTTAATGATTCTTTAGAATTAGCAAAAAAAATACCTGGTAATCAAGGTATTAAAATTGGTAAAATGCTTGAATATTCCCCAAAGAAAAAACTCCTTCAAATTCAATTAGAAGAAGAACTTTATCAAGGTGATCGTATTTATTTTCCTAAAGATGATTTTACAAGAACTATTACGAAGTTATATAACAAGGGAAAACTTGTAAATTATGGTAAAAAAGGTGATGTTGTTGCAATTGAATTAGATACACATTTAAAAATGCAAGATATTTTTAAAGTAGTTGATTCAAAAATTGTTGAGCAAACTGAACAATTTTTAAAACATGAGCATGTTAAACTTCCTGTTCAAATGTCACTTGGTGGTGTAATCAATTCACCAATTG
This sequence comes from Bacillota bacterium, assembly GCA_030540195.1. Taxonomy (GTDB): domain Bacteria; phylum Bacillota_I; class Bacilli_A; order Erysipelotrichales; family Coprobacillaceae; genus Faecalibacillus. The sequence goes on from JAUNWT010000040.1 coordinate 12,375, forward strand.
CTTTAACTTTAACGTATAAAAAGGAAAAGATTACTGTTAAAAGTAATGCAATAATTGAAGAAGCCTATAAAACACCCTTATCAAAGGAAAGAATTACAGAACAATTATCTAAATTAGGAAATACTACTTTTACTTTAGATAAAATTCGTATCCATTTTCCTGAAAATGGAACTTTCTCAATTAAAGAACTTAATAATTTAAGACGTGAGGCAATTTCAAAATTAGAAACAGTGCTTATTGATAAAACAAGAGAAACAAAAGATATTCATTTGGACAAATACCAATCAAAAAAACATTCCTCAAAAGTACTTGTTTTACAAGTGAATGATCTTTGTCAATTAGAAAATATTGATTTAGATGAAGTTAAAGAAGTATTTATTCCATTTTATCAATATAAAGCTCAAAATGATAAATATATCCCTTATGTACCTTTTTTATATGATGAAATCCAATTTAAAGAGTTTTTAAATTCAGAGTATTATCGATTATGCTCTAAAATACAAGTAAATGATTTTGGAGCCCTTCATCAAATAAAAGATAAAGAGATTGTTTTAGGCTATCATATGAATGTTAATAACAATTTAGCAGCTATTGAATTTAACCAATCTTTTGTTGTTCCTTATGAGCTTTCAAAAAAAGATATTCAAAATTATTGTACTGATAAAGAAATTTATTTTACGGCTTATTCCCAAATTAAAAATATGAATATGAAACATTGTATTATTTCTGATTATCATTTTTCTAAGAAAGTTAAAAACTGTCAAATGTGTAAAAAGCATCAATATATACTAATCGATCGTATGTCAAAAGAATTTAAAATTGTGACAGATCGTTATTGTAATAATTATGTTATTCATTCTCATCGTTTTTATTTTGATAAACTTCAATCTTTAAATGCAGATTATGTATTACTGAACTTTATAGATGAATCTCATGAAGAAATAGAAAGAATTATTGATGATTTTAAATTAATTATTCATGGAAATAAAAGTAAAGAAAAAAGAAATTATGACACGTTTCTAGGCTATTTTTCAGATTAATAGTTTTTTTGATATTCTTGTTTATTAAAAATAAAAAGAGTTTTTTATATTTTTAAATTATAATTGAATGTAATTCATGAAAATGCTAAAATTTTTGTAAGGAGGATCGGTGGTTATATGGCAATTGATATTGAATTAGCGAAACGTTTACGCTCTTATCGTAATTTTAAGCACTTAACACAAAAAGATGTTGCAACGCATCTTAATGTTCCTCATTCAGCAATTTCAGATATAGAAAATGGTAAACGTGATATTACAGTTAGTGAATTAAAAGCTTTTTCAAATCTTTATGGAAGAAGTGTTGAAGAAATTATTAGTGGAAAAAAATATGATTATTATAATATAGCTAATATTGCGCGTCTGCTTACTGAACTTACAGATGATGATTTAAAAGAAGTTATGTTTATTATTGAATATAAAAGAAAAAGAAATGAAGAACGTCAAAAAAATAAATAAAAAATTCAAATTATTATTTGGAAAATAATTTGAATTCATTTAAAATATCTTGATCTTTATCAATAACAGATTGAGGTATTTTTTTTAATGTCCTTGAATCATAAAATTGGACGGTCACTTTATTTGTAATTTCTACAATAGCATAACTACCACACTCACTTAAGCCACGATTAAACATCGTACTTCCAGGATTGATAAAAAGAATATTATTATACTTTTCAACATGAGGCACATGAGTATGACCATGGAAACAAATAGAAATATTTTTGTCAGCAATATGTTGAACAATTTCATCATAGCTTTTATAAACGTGAAATGTATGACCGTGACATATAAATACATCTCCTAAAGGTGTTTTAAAGGTTGCATCTAAAGGTAAAAAAGATTCATCATGGTTGCCTTGCACAATGATATCGAACAGTTTTAAAAAGGGACTTTCTTCGTCAAAATGGCAATCTCCACAATGAATTGCTGCATCATAGGTTACATTTTTTAAAACAAATTCTAATTCTTCGTCATATCCATGGCTATCACTTACAACGAGTATCTTCATAAAAAACCTCCAATATATCAATATAAAATATATTATACATTTTTTTATAAAAAAATCCATTTTCTGAAATGGAAAAAAATAAGCGGAAAGGGTTTACATTTATTTCTATAATTGGTAAAATAAGTTTAGTTAAGAAATGAGAAGGAGTGTTAAAAAATGAAACAAATTTTATTAGTTTGTTCAGCTGGTATGTCTACTAGTTTATTAGTAACAAAAATGGAAGGTGCTGCTAAAGATGCAGGATATGAAGCAAAAATCTTTGCATTACCATTCTCTGATGCACCAAGAGTATTAGAAGATGTTGATGTTATCTTACTTGGCCCACAAGTTAGATTCCAAAAAGGTGCTATTGAAAAATTAGCTGCTGGTCGTAAAAAAGGACCTATCCCAGTTGAAGTCATTGACATGAGAGATTATGGTACAATGAACGGTAAAGCTGTTTTTGAAATGGCTAGAAAATTAATTGGAGATTAATTGAATTAAAAAAGTTAAAAAAGATTTGAAATATAATCTTTTTTATAAATTAGTTAAGGAAGGTATTAAGTATTATGAAAAAAATTATGTTAGTATGTGCTGCAGGTATGTCTACTAGTTTATTAGTAACAAAAATGGAAAAAGCTGCTGCTGCAATGGAAGATGAAGTAGAAATCTTCGCATTACCTATTTCTGAAGGTGAAAAAAGAGTTGGAGATGTAGATTGTATTTTACTTGGCCCACAAGTTAGATTCCAAAAAAATACAATTGAAAAAGCTATGGAAGCTGCTGGTGTAAGCAAACCATGTGACGTAATCGATATGAAAGATTATGGTATGATGAATGGTGAAGCTGTTTACAAAAAAGCTAAAGCTATGATGGGTGAATAATTCCATTTAATAAAGTGACTGTTAATTAGTCACTTTTTATTTTGACCTTTTTTATTTTTAAAAGCTATGATATAATGACTAAAAATATAAATATAGGGGGATACTTTATGGAAAAAGGCATTATTACTGTTGTAGGTAAGGATCAGGTTGGTATTATTGCGAAAGTTTGTACATATTTAGCAGAAAACAAGTTAAATATCTTAGATATTTCGCAAACAATTATTCAAGGATACTTTAATATGATGATGATTATTGAATTACAAAACTCATTAAAGGATTTTGGGGTTATTTGTGATGAGCTTGAGAACTTAGGAAAAGAAATTGGTGTAAATATTAAATTACAACATGAAAATATTTTCAATAAAATGCATCGTATTTAAAGGAGAAGAAGAATGATTAATTTATTTGAAGTTACAGAAACAAATAAAATGATTGAGCAAGAAAATTTAGATGTTAGAACAATTACTATTGGTATAAGTTTGCTCGATTGTATGGATCACGATATTGATGTTTTATGTCAAAATATTTATAAAAAAATTACGACTGTTGCAAAAGATCTTGTAAAAACGGGTGAAGAAATTGAAAGAAAATACGGTATTCCAATTGTAAATAAGCGTATTTCTGTTACACCTATTGGTTTTGTCGGTGCAAATGCATGTAAATCACCAAAAGACTTTGTTAAGATTGCAAAGACTCTTGATCAATGTGCACATGAATTGAAAGTTAACTTTATCGGTGGATATAGTGCTATTGTATCTAAAGGAATGACAAATGCTGAAAAAATGCTTATTCAATCTATTCCAGAAGCAATGAAAGTTACACAAAATGTATGTAGTTCAGTTAATGTGGGATCAACGAAAACAGGTATAAATATGGATGCGGTAAAAATGTTGGGGGAAATTATTAAAGATACCGCAGAAATCACAAAAGAAGATGATTCAATTGGATGTGCTAAATTAGTTGTTTTATGTAATGCACCTGATGATAATCCATTTATGGCAGGAGCATTCCATGGCGTAAGTGAAGCAGATTGTATTATTAATGTTGGAGTCAGTGGACCTGGTGTTGTTAAAAATGCTATTAATAATTGTGATGGAAAAGACTTTGGTGAGTTATGTGAAACTATTAAAAAAACAGCGTTTAAAATTACTCGTGTTGGTCAACTAGTTGCTCAAGAAGCTTCAAAAATGCTTAATATTCCATTTGGAATTATTGATTTATCTTTAGCTCCAACGCCTGCTGTTGGTGATAGTATTGCGGATTGTTTAGAAGGAATGGGCTTAGCTTCTGTTGGAGCTCCTGGTACAACAGCTGCACTTGCTATTTTAAACGATCAAGTTAAAAAAGGCGGCGTGATGGCTTCTTCATATGTAGGTGGATTAAGTGGTGCTTTTATTCCTGTAAGTGAAGATCAAGGAATGATCAATGCTGTTGAACGAGGGGCACTTACACTTGAAAAATTAGAAGCAATGACTTGTGTATGTAGTGTAGGATTGGATATGATTGCAATTCCTGGAAAAACTTCTGCAACGACGATTTCTGGTATTATTGCCGATGAAATGGCTATAGGTATGATTAATCAAAAAACAACTGCTGTTAGAATTATACCAGTTGCTGGTAAGGATGTTGGTGATACTGTTGAATTTGGGGGATTATTAGGTTATGCACCGATCATGCCAGTAAATAATTTTGATTGTTCTAAGTTCATTAATCGTGGAGGACGAATTCCTGCACCAATTCATAGTTTTAAAAATTAGAGTTTTACTCTAATTTTTTTCTAGAAAAAAATATTGACGATAATAAATTCGCATTATACAATAAAAACATCACGGGGGTATATTATGATTTATCAAGATAGAGAATTACATGAAGAATGCGGTGTTTTTGGTGTTGTAGGACATCAAGATGCTGCACAAATTTGTTATTATGGCTTACATAGTTTGCAACATAGAGGGCAAGAAGCTGCTGGTATTTGTTGTGAAAGTAATGGTAAAATGAATATTTATAAAGGCGAAGGTCTTGTAACTGAAGTTTTTGATCAAAATAAATTGAAAAATTTAAAAGGAAATGTTGCAATTGGACATGTTCGTTATTCAACTGCTGGTGGGGGTGGATTAGCAAACGTACAACCATTTGTTTTCCGTACAATGGAAGGTTCAATGAGTATTTGTCATAATGGAAATTTAGTGAATGCTAATATTTTAAAACAAGAATTAGAGGATCAAGGAAGTATTTTTTCTTCCACTTCAGATACAGAAGTATTAGGGCATTTAATAAAAAGACAAGAAGGACATATGATTGATCGTATTTGTGCTTCTTTAGATAAATTAGATGGCGCGTTTGCCTTTTTAGTTATGCTTGAAGGTCGGATTTATGCAGCAAGAGATAAATACGGATTAAGACCTCTTTCTATTGGTATTTTACCAAACGGTGCTTATGTATTTGCATCTGAAACATGTGCTTTGGACGTTGTTGGTGCTAAATTCGTACGTGACGTAGAACCAGGAGAAATTGTTCGTGTAAAAGATGGCAAATTACTTAGTAAAACTTATACAAAAGATCCATTACAAGATAAAATTTGTGCGATGGAATACATTTATTTTTCTAGACCTGATAGTAATTTAGATGGTATTAATGTACATACAACGCGTAAACTTGCAGGTAAACAACTCTATTATGAAAATCCTATTGAAGCAGATGTTGTTATCGGAGTTCCTGATTCTTCTATTTCAGCTGCTATCGGTTATGCTGAAGCTTCAGGTATTCCTTATGAAATGGGACTTGTAAAAAATAAATATGTTGGAAGAACATTTATTCAACCTACACAAGAAATGAGGGAACAAGGTGTTCGAATGAAACTTTCTGCTGTTTCATCTATTGTAAGTGGGAAAAAAGTTGTTATGATCGATGATTCGATTGTAAGAGGAACAACATCAAAAAGAATTGTAAGACATTTAAAAGATGCGGGAGCAAAAGAAGTCCATGTTCGTATTGCTTCACCAGCAATTAAATTTCCTTGTTTTTATGGGGTAGATACTTCTACACTTGAAGAACTTATTTCAAATAAAATGTCTGTTGATGAATTATGTAAATATATTGAAGCAGATAGTTTAGCATTCATTAGTGAAGAAGGACTTCATAAATCTATTCATTTCAATCATCAAAAATGTGGATTATGTATGTCATGTTTTAATGGAAATTATGTAACAAATTTATATGATTCCTTTGATAAAGCAAATAAATTTGAAAAATAACTGATTAGTGAGAGGAAGGCTATTAGAAATAATGGCCTTTTTTCATTTGTTAAAATTCGTCATTATACAACAAAATTTTGCTTTTTTTGTGATAATTTTCTATAAAATTTACCATAATTGTCGAATAAGCCTAAATAAAAAAGAGAAAATAATTGTATTATTTGTTATAAAATATCCTTTTTGATAAAATTATAGATGCTGATAGAGATATTAAATTATATTAGTAGGAAGGAGTGTTTACTATCGTGCTATCTGAATTAACAAATGTTTTACCCGCATTAAACGAAGTATCAAATCAAGCAATGACATTTGATCAATACAAGTCTATCGAATGGAAATTGCAAAAAGAATTATGTCGTTTTGAAATGAAACATCCTGAATTAGAAATGAATCGTTTTATCAAAACATTAGAGGAAAATGATTTAGAATGGAGTATGAATGAAATGCATGCTGCAGATGTTTCAAAATTAAATTTAAAAGCTGTTTTAGCATTACTTGTTGGTATTTTTTATTCAGAAAAATGTATTGAGGAATCACAATATTCATTTTTTCAAGATAAAAAAATATTCCAATGTGTAGAAAGACTAAAAATTTTAAATAGTTAGTCTATAAAAATATATTATATAGAAGAGATAGAACATCCAAATTGAAATAATATATTATATTCATGGAAAATTTATAGTTTTAAAAGTTGATAATACATCACTAAAATAGAGGCGCACTTAATGCTTTGTTAATAAAACGTTAAGTGCTTTTTTATAAATTTGAAAATAAATTTTATATTTCTTTGTGAAATGATGTTTATTTGTAAAAAGATTACAAAAGCGCACTATAAGTAGAATAAGAAAGAAATTAAATATAAAATAAAGATAAAGATTTAAAATATTTAAAGGAGAGTTAATGAATATGAAAAAAATTATGTTAGTATGTTCTGCTGGTATGTCAACAAGCTTATTAGTAACAAAAATGGAACAAGCTGCAGAAAAATTAGGGGATGAAGTAGAAATCTTTGCTTTACCAATGTCGGATGGAATGAGTAGAATTCCTACTGTTGATTGTGTTTTACTTGGCCCACAAGTAAGATTTAATTTAGGTAAAATCAAAGAAGAAGCTGATAAAGTAAATCCTGGTCTTCCTGTTGAAGTTATTGATATGAAAGATTATGGTATGATGAATGGTGAAAAAGTTTACGCTCATGCTAAAAAACTTATGGGTGAATAATCATATTAATATATAGGGAATCATAATTGATTCTCTTTTTTATTGGCTATTATTATAAAATATGCTCTGGCGGAAAACCGCCATTTTTCATAAATGTGGATTTCTATACTATAATTCTTTATTTTAATATATGATGTAGTAATTGAATAAGTATCCCTTGAAAATCCTATAAAACTTTGTTAAAATTTTAACAAGAGAATATCTTTTATATGTATAAAAGATAAAATTCAGGAGGAAGATACGATGAGATTTGAAGGAAAATGTGTTGTTGTAACAGGTGCTAGTTCAGGAATGGGACGTAAAATTGCACTAGATTTTGCTAAAGAAGGAGCTACAGTTGTCGCAGTAGCAAGACGTAAAGAACGTTTAGATGAAATTGCTGCAGAAGCAGAAGAATTTGCAGGAAAGATTCTTCCATATCCAGGAGATGTTTCAAAAGAAGAAGTTTGTAATGGAATGGTCGATTATGCTGTAGAAACTTGTGGAAAGTTAGATGTTTTAGTTAATAATGCTGGTATTATGGATGAATTTACTCCAATTGGTGAAATGAGCAATGATCTTTATGAAAGAGTAATGGCAGTTAACTTAAATGGGCCTATTTACGCAATGAGAAGAGCTGTCCAAGTAATGATTGAAAAAGGAACAAAAGGAAATATTGTTAACGTTGCATCAATCGGTGGTGTTCGTGGTTGTCGTGCAGGCGTTGCTTACACAGCTTCTAAACATGCAATTGTTGGCGCAACAAAGAATACAGCATATATGTATACAGCAAACGGAATTCGCTGTAACGTAGTTTGTCCAGGTGGTGTTGAAACAGAAGTTATGAATAGCCAAAAAAACATCAGTCAATTTGGTATGGGAAGAATCATGGCTGGTCTTGATACATCTATTCCTCAAGGACAACCAGAAGACATCTCATCAGCTGTACTTTATATTGCAAGTGATGATGCTAAATTCATGACAGGTGCAGAAATTGCAATTGATGGTGGCGTAAGCTGTAATTAATGATAAAAAAACATGGTACATGTAAATTATAAAAAAATAAAACTATGTTATATTTATGTAGTTCATACGTGCATAAAAGAAATAACATAGTTTTTTGTATATTATTTAGAAAAATAGTCTTTTATTTGTTATATATAGTACTTCGCATAATGTATATTATCTAAATTTTATATAGTTTGAACCATGTATATAGTTGATATTATTAAAGGAATAAGCGTTACTATAAATGTGCTTATAAATATAGTTTTATTGGTTTTATTGATATTTTTAGAAATTGCTGCACAACTTGATAAGTATAACAATAAACTTATAATATAAAATAGAATAATGATTATACTTATCTTTGTTTGTAATGCAAAAATGAATAGCAGTACTGCAATAAAATCTGCAGCTAATGCAGTAGTAATTATTTTTTTATTATTTGAATCCATCTTATTTTAATTTTGATAAAATTGATTCACCAATGCCATTATATTTAACATTGAAATTATCACATATTGTAGCACCAATAATACCAAATGTATTTTCTTCATTTAATTGTTCATGATTACGGGTTTTTGACAGTTATGTAACTTCCATACGAATATAGATATGCTCAAAACGC
>JAUNWT010000041.1 GCA_030540195.1 Bacillota bacterium
TTTAGTTTTAAGTACTTTTTTATTTATTGTCCTTGACACGGGGTCCACTTTATATAATTTGTTTTAAGTACTTTTTTATTTATTGTCCTTGACACGGGGTCCACTTTAGAATCAAATCGTAACATTCTTTTTATTTTAGAAATGTTTTATAATCTTCATAATTTTTCTTTAATAATTCTGGTGTATTTAAATGATATGGGCAATGTTGCATACATTTACCGCAATTTAAACACTCTTCAATCTTTTTCATTTCTGCTTGCCAATGGTCATTAAGCCAACTTGCTGCTGGTGCTCTTCTTAACATTAAAGACATTCTTGCACATTGATTGATTTGGATTCCTTTTGGACAAGGCATACAATAACCACATCCTCGACAGAAATCTCCTGCAAGTTCTTTTCGATCATGTTCAATAAGTTCTTGAATTTCTTGAGTAAGTTCAGGTGCTTTTGTTTGATATGAAATAAATTCATCCAATTCACTTTCTCTTTGGATTCCCCAAATTGGTAAAACATTATCAAACTGTGCTAAATAAGCATAAGCAGCATCCGAACGATTAATAAGTCCTCCAGATAATGCCTTCATACAAATAAAACCAATATTGTTTTCTTTACATTTATTGACTAAATCAATATCTTTTTGATCAGCTAAATAACTAAATGGGAATTGAATTGTATCATATAATCCACTTTCACATGCTTCTATCGCTACTGGTAAACGATGGTTGGTAAGTCCAATAAAATGAATTTTACCTTGTGCTTTAGCTTCTAACATTGCTTCATAAAGTCCTGTTCCATCTCCTGGTTTTGGACAAAATGAAGGATTATGAAATTGATAGATATCAATATAATCTGTTTTTAAATTATTTAAACTTGTTTCTAAATCTTTCCAAAAACCTTCTACTGTTGTAGAACCTGTTTTTGTTGCAATATAAATATCTTTTCTTACATCACTTAAAGCATTTCCCAACTTTTCTTCGCTATCACTGTACCAACGTGCACTATCAAAGAAACGAATTCCTTGATCATAAGCCTTTCTTAAAATTGTTGTTGCATCTTCTCCTGTAACTCTTTGAATTGGCAAGGCACCAAATCCATTACGATTTACTGTAATTCCTGTTCTTCCTAATGTTACTTTTTCCATTTTCCTTTTTCCATTCCTTTTCCTTTTTTAATTGAGATAAGCCCCTATCCCATTTACAATTCCTTGAACAATTTTATTTTGATAGTCATCACTTGAAAGCAAGCGATCTTCTTGAGGATTTGATAAAAATCCCATTTCCACAATTGTTACAGGAACTTTTGACCAATTTAATCCTGTCATGTTATCAACAATTGAAACTCCACGATTTCTTGAACCCGTTACACTACAAATGTTGTTGACAATTGATTTTGACAGAGCTTGTGATTTACTTGCAATACTTGCACAATAAGGATTTGAAGTTGATGGCGCAAGTGTTAAAGTCCCAGTTGCTGATGAAGAGGTGCTTGAATCACAATGAAGACGAATAAAGGCATCTGCAAGATTGTTATTCGCAATTTCTGCTCTTTGCGCATTTGAAATATCCACATTTTGTGAAGTTCGACACATAATCACTGTATAGCCTTGATCCGTTAAAGCCTGTTGTAATTTTAAAGCCACTTCTAAATTAATTTGCGATTCCGTTTTTCCCGTAACACATCCTGTTGCCCCAGTTGTGACTTTTGCTTTCATCGTTGATGACCCAGGTCCATTAGGTTCTAATGAACTATTTCCTCTTGCTTGATGTCCTGCATCAATACAGATTACTTTTCCACCACCATCATATTTTATTCCTTGTAAGGAACTTGATGGTTCATTCTTTTTTGTAATATGCACCGCAATTTCTTTTTCTGTTTTATTACCACTGGTATCTGTGGCAACTGCCTTTATTTTATAATCTCCTGCTTTTTTGATATCAAGCGAAGATGTATCGTATTGTATATCTACATTTGTTAAATCTGTTGCATTTATTTCTTTATTATAATCATAGTTTTCTGTTCCTTCCTCAAATGAAACTTCGTTTGTTTCATTAAAAGTAGGTGCTGTTGTATCTTTAACCATGATTTTCTTTTTTAATTTTTGATCTTGATATTTAATATTGATTGTATAAGTTCCAATAGCTGGATATTCTTTTTGATCTTCATTTTTTAAATTACTCGTAATTTTTGTTTCTTTTTTTATTTCTTTTAATTGTTCTTTATCGAAATCTTTTGTTTGAATAAGATCATCAAATGAATATTGCACTGCATTTCCATATTCTACAACAATATCTTTTTTATTTTTTAAAGATAATTCTATTTTTTCTTCTCTTGTAAAATAGAAAATACTGCCAACGATTACTACAATAATAATGCCAATAATTCCTATAAACCTCTTTTTCATATCCCCTTTTTTCTCCTTAAAACTATTATACAAAAAAAAGAGAAGAATGGAAGTTCTTCTCTATAAACCTTTGACATGAATACGTGTAATCGCACGTTGCAATGCTGCTTGTGCTCTTAACATATCGATTTCATCGTTTTGTATTTTAAGTCTTTCTTCAGCTCTTCTTTTTGCTTCTTGTGCTCTTTCTAAATCAATTTCTTCTTGCGATTCAATTGCATTAGCGATAAGAGTTGTTTCTGTTTCATTAACATAAACAAATCCACCAGCGACAGAAAAATATGTTCTTTTTCCATCAATAACATAATTCATTTGAGACACTTTCACACCACTTGCTAGTGGAATATGATGAGCTAAAATACCTATTTGTCCAGCAGTTGTATCAAGATTTATCTGATCAATTTCCACTTCTTGGTAAATACCTTGAGGTGTAATGATTTTTAGCTTAAATTTAATCATTTTCGATTTGTTTAGCCTTTTCTACAGCTTCTTGAATTGTACCAACATTATGGAATGCTTGTTCAGGTAATTGATCCCATTTACCTTCAAGAATTTCTTTAAATCCTTGAACAGTATCTTCTACACGGACATATTTTCCATCTAAACCAGTAAATTGACTAGCTACTGTAAATGGTTGTGATAAGAAGTTACGTACACGTCTAGCACGTGCAACGATTAATTTATCTTCATCACCTAATTCATCCATACCAAGAATAGCGATAATATCTTGTAATTCTTGATAACGTTGTAAGATTTGTTGAACACCATGAGCAACTTCATAGTGATCTTTACCTACAACTAATGGATCTAAAGCTCTTGATGATGAGTTAAGTGGATCCACTGCAGGGTAAATACCTAAAGCAGCAATTGAACGATCCAAGACGATTTTAGCATCCAAATGCGCAAATGTTGTTGCTGGTGCTGGGTCAGTTAAGTCATCGGCTGGTACATAAACTGCTTGTACAGATGTAATTGATCCTTTTTTAGTTGATGTAATACGTTCTTGTAAGGCACCCATTTCAGTTGCAAGGGTTGGTTGATATCCTGCTTGCGATGGCACACGTCCAAGTAAGGCAGAAACTTCTGAACCTGCTTGTGTGAAACGGAAGATGTTATCAATGAATAATAACACGTCTTGACCTTGTCCATCACGGAATTGTTCAGCCATTGTTAAACCAGTTAAGGCAACACGTAAACGTGCTCCTGGTGGTTCGTTCATTTGTCCAAAGACAAGTGATGTTTTAGATAAAACGCCACTTTCTTTCATTTCATAATATAAATCGTTTCCTTCACGGCTACGTTCTCCAACACCGGCGAATACAGATAACCCACCATGTTGTGTTGCAATATTGTTAATAAATTCTTGAATTAATACTGTTTTACCTACTCCGGCACCACCGAATAATCCAATTTTACCACCTTTGATAAAAGGACAAATTAAGTCTACAACTTTAATTCCTGTTTCAAAGATTTCTGTAGTTGTCATTTGTTCTGCATAAGTTGGTGCAGATCTATGGATAGGCATACGTGGAACATCATTTCCTAATTCACCTTTACCATCAATTGGTTCCCCTAAAACATTGAACATACGTCCTAATGTATCATTTCCTACTGGAACTGAAATTGGGTGACCTGTATCAACAGCATCCATTCCTCTTACTACCCCATCAGTTGGTCCCATAGCGATACATCTTACTGCATCATCACCAATGTGTTGCGCAACTTCTACAACTAATTCTTCTTCACCATTTTGAATACGAATTGCGGTATTTAATCGAGGTAATTTATCTTCGCCATCAAATGCAATATCAATAACTGGCCCACGGGCACTAATTATTTTCCCAATATTTGCCATATTGACCTCCTTATTGTGCATTAGCTCCAGCAACAATTTCACTAACTTCGTTTGTAATTGCTGTTTGACGAGCTTGATTGTATTTTAATAATAATTGTTCTGTTAATTCTTCTGCATTATCTGTCGCATTTTCCATTGAAGTACGACGTGAAGCATTTTCACTTGTCACACTTTCAACAAGATAACCATAAACGACAGCTTGTAGATACATTGGTATCAAACTATCTAAAACTTCTTCAGGACTTGGTTCAAAAACAGTGAATTTATTGGTAATTTCAATGTTTTCAAATTCATTTGTATCAATTGGTAAAAGTGTTACTGTACGAGGCTTAAATGTTAAGTTATTAACAAATTCAGTATAAATAATTTTAATACTTCCTACTTTTTTATTAATATAAAGATCTGTAACGCTTTTAACTAGTTTTGTCACTTCATCAAATGCAAGTGTTGAATTTAATGAAGCAAAATCTGTATTGATTGGTCCTTGATGAGTTCTACGGAAGTAATTCATTCCTTTACTTCCAATTGGATAAACATAATCATTGTCTTTAATTTGATGACTAATTTCTTTAAAGACATTGGCATTATATCCACCACATAATCCTAAACTTGAAGAAATAACAATATAAACATCTTTTTCTTCCTCATTTTCAATGAGATAAGCAGAATCTTTTAACCCTTTATTAGAAGCTAAAATTTCTGCACATGTTTCTCTAACACCTTGATAATAAGGTTTTAATTCATCAAGTTGATTTCTTGTTTTTCGAAGTTTAGATGTCGCAACTAATTCCATTGCTTTTGTAATTTTTTTAGTAGATTCAACGGATTTAATACGACGCTTGATTTCTTGCATTGATCCAGGCATTAGTTAGCCCCTTGTGTTTTTAAGAATTGATCAACATAAGCGCCTGTTGCTTCTTTCATCTTCGCTTCTAATTCATTTGAAATCACTTTTTGAGTTTCTATTTCAGTAATAAATTCAGGATGAGACATTTGAATATTTTCTACTAAACCATCCATAAATTCTTGTACTTTATCTACTTCTATTTGTTTTGTATAACCATATTTTAATGCAAATAAAGTAATGACTTGTGTAGGTACACTACGTGGTGAGTATTGTGCTTGTTTTAATACTTCACGTACTTTTGCCCCATGATCTAATGTTGCTTTTGTAGCTGCATCTAAGTCAGAACCAAATTGTGCGAAAGCTTGCATTTCTGCATATTGAGCAAGTTCAAGTTTTAAAGAACCAGATACTTGTTTCATCGCTTTAATTTGTGCAGTTGAACCTACACGTGATACAGATAATCCAGTATCAACCGCTGGTCTAAATCCAGAGTTGAATAATTCTTGTTGTAAGAAAATTTGTCCATCTGTAATTGAAATAACGTTTGTTGGAATATATGCTGAGATATCCCCTGCTTGTGTTTCAATGATTGGTAAAGCAGTAATTGATCCTCCACCATTTTCTTCATTTAAACGACATGCACGTTCAAGTAATCTTGAATGTAAATAGAAGACATCCCCTGGATAAGCTTCACGTCCTGGTGGTCTTTTTAATAATAACGACATTGTACGATAAGCAACCGCATGTTTCGATAAATCGTCATAAACGATTAAAACATCTTTTCCTTCATCTAACCAATGTTCTGCAATGGCACATCCTGCATAAGGTGCAATGTATTGAATTGGTGCAAGTTCACTTGCTCCGGCAGAAACAACACACGTATAATCCATTGCGCCACCTTGACGTAATTTTTCAACAACTTGTGCAACTGTTGAGTTCTTTTGTCCAATAGCAACATAAACACAATAAATGTTTTGTCCTTTTTGATTTAAAATTGTATCAATAGCAATTGCAGTTTTACCTGTTTGACGGTCACCGATGATTAACTCACGTTGACCTCTACCGATAGGAATGATGGCATCAATTGATGTAATCCCAGTTTGTAATGGTTGATCAACTGATTTTCTTGTCATGACTCCACTGGCAACACGTTCGATTGGTTTAGTTTTACCTGTATTGATTTCACCTTGACCATCGATTGCTTGTCCTAATGGATTAACAACTCTACCTAACATTTCATCCCCAACAGGAACTTCAATAATTCTTCCAGTACGTTTAACTTCGTCTCCTTCTTTAATCGTACTTTCAGATCCAAGTAGTACGGCTCCTACACTATCTTCATCTAAGTTCATGACCATTCCGTAAACATCATTCGGGAAAAGTAATAATTCACCTAACATGGCATTATCTAACCCATGAATAACACTTACACCATCACCAACAGTCACGACTGTACCGACATCTTTTTGTTCAATGATATCGTCATAATGCTTAATTTGTTCTTTAATTAAAGCACTAATTTCATTTGGTCTAAGCCCCACTATTTCCACCTACTTTCTTAATAGTTCTTTTTTAAGCATTTCTACTTTATTTTTAATTGTTCCATCATAAATACGGTTAGCAATTTGAACTTTAATACCACCTAATAATGATGAATCAATCGATACTTTTAAAGTAACCTTTTTGTTTTCTTTTTTACTGATTGCTTTTTCTATATCTTGAATTTGTTGATCAGTTAATTTGTATGGAGTATAGATTGTACCTTCTTCTATACCTAAATACTGATTAGATAAGTTAATATAAGATTTAACAATATCATCAATATAACGAATTCTTCTTGATTGCACTAATAGTTTTAAGAAATTTAAAACATATTGATCAACATTCCCTTTAAATGATTGATCCAATAATTGAATCTTTTTATCATTTTCAATAAGAACGTGATTAAAGAATTGAACAATTTGAGGATCACTACCTAGAACTTCACCAACTAATTTGATGTCATCAAGATATTGAGTGACTTTATTTTCTTCTTTAGCTAAATCAAATAAAGATTCAGCATATCTATCACCAATAACACTCATTAGTTAACCACTTCATCAACAAATTCTTCTACTAATCCTTTGTTGATATCTTCATTCATTTCTTTGTTCATCACTTTAGTTGCAACCTCAATAGCAACATCCACAATTTCTTGTTTCATATCTACTTGAGCTTGTTTCTTTTCTGTTTCAATTTCTTTTTGTGCTTGTTCAATTTTAGCTCTTGCTTCTTCATTTGCTTGATCAATAATTTGTTGTCTTACTTTTTGACCATCATCTTTTGCTTGATCAAGAATATCACGATATTTGCTTGCTGCTTCACGTGCTTCTTTTTCAGCAGTTTCTAAATTAGCAGAAGCTTTTTCATTCATTTCTTTTGCTTCATTAATAGTAGATTCTATGTAATCTGCTCTTTTAGCAAAGTATTCCATGACATTTTTCCATAAAAACTTTTTAAAAATAATTAATAAAACTCCTGTCGATAATAATTGAACAATCAGTGTTGTAAGATTAGGGAATAATTTTCCTGCTATATCTGGCATTTTTATTCCTCCTTTGTCAGATTTTCAATTATTAATATACGAATAATAAGATTAAAGAAACTAATAAACCATAGATGGCAACTGTTTCTGATAAGGCAATCCCTAAGATCATCATAGTACGGATTTTACCTTCAGCTTCTGGGTTTCTACCTACAGCTTCTACAGCTTTACTAGCAGCAATCCCTTCACCAATCCCTGTTCCTAAACCTGCACATACAGCAAGACCTGCTGCAATAGCAATTAAACCTTTTACCATAATTTTTTCCTCCTAAAAAATAGTTCGTTTTTTCATTTATATCTTAACTAGCGAGCTAGTAAAGAACTTAATCTGGATTTTCCATCATTATCAAGATAGATGATAATGTAACAAATACCAATGTTTGAATACATCCTGAGAAAATATCAAAGTAACAATGTAACACTGGTGCAATAATTGGTCCTAAGAAGTTGAAGTTAATAATAAAACTTGATAAGAACCCAGTAAATTGATAAACCAAATACATAAGTATTGATCCACTTAAAATATTCCCAAATAAACGCATTGATAACGAAATCAATGGCGAAAGAATACTTAATAAGTTTGTTGGTGGCCAAATGGCACCCCAAATATAGGATAATAATCCTTGTTTCTTGATTGCATTAAACTGAATTAAACAGAAAGTAATTGTTGTTAATGCAAGTGTAATAGAATAATTTGAAGTTGGTGCTTCAAATCCTATTAATCCACTTAAATTGGCAATGACTAGATAAACAAAAAGCATTGCAAAATAAGGGTAATAATTCTTTTCAAATTTCTTAGGCATGATACTCTTTAAATAGTCATAAACCATTTTAATTCCTGTTTCTACAACTAAGACAACCCCTTTTGGGCGTGCTGTAGGATCAGCTGTCGCAAATTTCTTTCCGGCATAAATAAAGAATACTGCCATACAAAACATAATAAATAATGAAAAGATCAATTCTACTTGTAAAGAATCTAAGAAGTTACTCACTCTTTCACCTCCTTCATTTGATAACTCACAATATAAATCGTTATTTTAATCACCATATAACCAAAGAGAACTCCTATGAGATTAAACCACTTTGGTATAAAAATAGCAATTAAAAAACCAACTGCATAAATCGCAAGTTTGACTATATTTAATAAGATAATTAAACTTGTTGATTTCTTTAAGTTTAATATCATATCAGACGTGATAATAATAACATAAAAAATTGCAAGATTAAATAAATATCCAAGCAAAAAACCAAGTGGATAGCTAATTGATTTCATTACAAATCCAACAATAGAAAAAATCACAAAACCAATCAAAAATATAAGCGCCGATCGTTTAAAAACTAACTTTTCATTCATGACTTTCCACCTTTTAATAAAATTCTCATCACTTCTATAAACGCTAAAATAAGAAAGACCAGCGTCATTAAAGGACGGGTCAATAATATATCATCTAAATATAAACCCAATATGACGCCAGCCATAAAAGTTCCAAATATTTTTCCTGATAATGTCAAAGCATAAATCAAATCTTTAAAAAGCTTCTCTTTATTATTCATCTGTACCAAATAGACGATCGCCAGCATCACCAAGTCCAGGAACAATATAACCATGTTCATTTAATTTTTCATCTAATGCGGCAAGTGTAATATCTACATCAGGGTGTGCTTCTTGAATAGCTTTTACGCCTTCAGGAGCACCTACAAGACATACAAGTTGAATATTCTTTGCCCCTCTTTGTTTGATATTTTCAATTGCCATATTCGCACTTCCACCTGTGGCAAGCATTGGATCTAAAACAATCACAAGTGCATCTTCTAAACCCTTTGGAAATTTAGCATAGTATTCACGTGGAATAAGTGTTTCTTCATCTCTTTCCATGCCAATATGTCCAATTTTTGCTGTTGGAATAATATCTCTAAAACCATCAACTAAACCAATTCCAGCACGTAAAATCGGTGCTAAGATAATTTGTTGATCCATTTCTTTTCCAATCGTAGCACAAACGGGTGTTTCAATTGGTTTATCTTTTAATGAAACATGTCGTGTGACTTCAAATGCCATAAGTTTTGCAATTTCATCTAAGTTTTGTTTAAAGATATAAGTTGATGTATTTTTATCACGCATGATTGTTAATTTGTGTTGAATTAAAGCATGATCTAATATTGTTACTGACATATTTGACCTCCTAGATATATTTAATATTTGAATACATTGTGACCTTTTCAGTAAGTTTCGCTACTCGTTTTAAGCATTCTTCTTTAATTTCGTCTGTTTCTTCATTTTTTAAACGATATGCAATAATTCTTGCAACTTCTTCAAAGTCTTCTTCTTTAAATCCTTTTGTTGTCATTGCTGGTGTTCCAATACGAATTCCTGATGCTTTAAATGGTTTTTCTGTATCAAATGGAATTGCATTTTTATTAGCTGTAATATTGATTTCATCAAGTAGACGTTGTGCTTTTTTACCAGAAATACCACAACTTGCTTTAACATCAACAAGTAACAAGTGATTATCTGTTCCTCCCGCAACAAGTCTAAAACCTTCTTCTTTAAAGACTTTTTCCATTGCTTTAGCATTTTTGATAATTTGTTTAGCGTATTCTTTAAATTCAGGTTGTTGAACTTCATAGAAACATTGTGCTTTGGCTGCGATAATATGCATTAGTGGTCCACCTTGCATACCTGGGAAAACAGCACGATCAATATCTGCCGCAAATTCTTTTTTACACATGATGACACCGCCACGTGGCCCTCTTAATGTTTTATGTGTTGTTGTCGTAACAATGTCTGCATATGGAAATGGTGAAGGATGAACGCCAGCAGCAACAAGACCAGCGATATGAGCCATATCCACCATAAATAATGCACCATTATCATGAGCTACTTTTGCCATAAATTCAAAATCAATGATTCTACTATAAGCACTTGCTCCAGCAACAACAAGTTTTGGTTTAATTTCTTCTACTTTCTTTTTATATTCTTCATAATCAATTGTTTCTGTTTCTTTTGAAACACCATAGCTATAAAATTCATAGTTAATTCCTGAAAAGTTCAATGGATGACCATGTGTTAAATGTCCCCCATCTGCAAGTGACATTCCTAACACTTTATCTCCATGTTGTAATAAAGCTAAGTAAACTGCTGTATTGGCTTGCGCTCCACTATGTGGTTGAACATTAGCATGTTCAGCACCATAGATTTCACAAATTCTTTTTCTTGCAAGCTCTTCTACTTCATCAACAAATTGACATCCCCCATAATATCTTTTTGCTGGATACCCTTCGGCATATTTGTTTGTTAGAACTGATCCCGCTAGTTCTAATACTTCTTCAGATACAAAGTTTTCTGAAGCGATTAATTCAATGTTATTTCTTTGTCTATTTAATTCTCTTTCTACGCTTTCAAATAATAGTTTATCCTTCATATTTATTTACTCCTTTTCTAAAGCCATCATTTTTTGAATTCTTGCATCATGTCTTCCACCTTCATATTCGCTTTCAAGCCATGCATGTAAGATTTCTAAAGCAAGTCCTTCTCCAATAACACGTTGTCCCATTGCTAACATGTTAGAGTCATTATGTTGACGAGTTGCCTTTGCACTAAATACATCGTGGCATAAAGAACAACGAATTCCATCAACTTTATTAGCTGTAATACTTACACCAATACCTGTTCCACATACGACAACCCCCTTGTCGCACGATCCTGAAGCAACTGCCTTTGCTGCCTTTGAAGCAAAATCTGGATAATCACAACTATCTTCTGTGTATGTACCAAAATCTTCTACTTCATAACCATTTTTTTCCAAATCAGCTTTTAATACATTTTTTAATCTAAGACCTCCATGGTCACATGCCATCGCAATTTTCACTTTAATACCTCCCTGATTTCTTTTTCTTGAATACAACCTTGACGTAATATTGTTACATCTTCATCAACTTTTATGACTGTACTTGCAAGCGTACTTTTACATTGTCCTTTAACAATCATTTTAATTTTTCCCTTAAATTGTTCATAGACTTCTTGATCATTGAGTAAAGTTTCTTGACCAGAAATATTAGCACTTGTAACAAGCATTGGTCCTACTTCTTTTAAAAGCTTTAAAACAAAAGGATCATCAGGAATACGAATACCAATGGTATCGTATCCTGCCGTAAAGTCATCTGATAAAATTGATTTCTTTTTTAAAACAAGAGTAATCATTCCTGGCATAAAATGTTCAATCAACTTTTGAGCTTTTTCATTGACATAAGCATATTTTTCAATATCTTTAGGATCATAGATCATTAAAGATACTGCCTTGCTATGACTTCTATGTTTTATTTCATAGATTTTTTCTAATGCTTCAAGACGAGAAAACTTTACACCTAAACCAAAAACGGTCTCAGTAGGAAAAGCCACAACCTCGTCATGATTTAATAAGTCAATAACTTCGTTTATGTTTTCTTTTTCAACTAAAACCGTTTCCATGATTCCACCTCATTTTGTGATATTATACTATTTTATGCTTTAAAATGGTAGTCTTCACTATGAATTATTGGTGTTTTCTATTTATTTATTATCATTTTCCCACTATTTTTACTATTTTCCCATTTGGTATCTAAATCTTTTAAAGTTTATTAATATAATGGAGAAATCTCTACAAATTTAGTCGTTTCACTTACCAACACACATTCATTGGAAATATTTACATAAATTCCAAACACGTTAAAGGTATTTTCAATTTTCATAGAGATTTTCTGCGTGTTTAAAAGGAGGGAAAGGGATAAAAAAACAACTCAGTACAAATCTGAGTTGTTTTTTTATTTATTTACTTGGATATTCTATACTAAATCCTCTAAAAATTCCTTCTCTATTTTCATTGCAACAATCAAACATATATTTATATCCATTGTCATCTGCATAGTTAAAACGACCATCTGTTTCTTGATATGGTTCACCTAATATTTTTCTAACTTTATTAAATTCCATTTTATTATCTAAAGGAAGTGTTCCAGCAGAAGTAACAACTTTAATATTGTTGAATGCACGATCATATTCTACTTCAGCATAGGCATCGTATCTTACTTCAATATAAGTTACAGGTGCTTCTGAAACCTTAATAGATTTATTTGTCTTATTTTCATATCTTACATAAAAATGTGCTTCATCACCATCTTCTGTTTCAACTTTTAAGTAAGCTGCCATTGATGAAATTCCTTTAGCATCTAAATCAACTTCACTTGGATCTTTTCCTGTCTCATTTAAAGTAACTGTTCCAATTTGAGATAAATAGTTTGTATATTCACCAACTGTTTCAGGAACAGATATTTTCTCATCACCAATTGTGTAGTATTTGATAAGTCCATCAAATTCAGTAAAATCTTTTACTGTTTTTATTTTTACACTACTTGATGTATCTTTTTTTCCATTATTTGATTTTTTGCTGTCACTATTACTGCATCCAGCAACTCCAAACATTAATACAAGAGCCATTAGAAGCGTTACAATTTTCTTCATAATCTTCCTCCTTGAAAGTATCTTTCTTCTCTATTACTATATAACAAATTACATTTCTCTACAAATCTTTTCTTAAGAAAAAATCTTCATATTTGCGTACGATCAATTTCCAACTATAAGCTTCTAAAATTCTATTTTTAGCTTCTTTTCCAAGTGTATCAATATAATCTTGATCAAATGTTTCTACATGTTCTATTAATTTCTTTAAGTTTCCTTTTTCTTTTCCCCAATAGATACATGTATCAATTCCAACTTCTTGATTAAATCCAACATTTAATAATAAATTTAATTTTGTTGAACCTAAAGCTTCTAATAAAGATGGATTGGTTCCTCCTACTTCATGACCATGTAAATAAGCAAAAGCATTCATTCTTACACTTTTTAATAAAGAATCATCATAAATCGTTCCAACGAATTTAATGCGTTTATCATTTGTGAAATGATACTTATTGTCTAAAATATGATAAAGTTTATTATTTTGATAATCTGTGACAATGACTAAATCTTTCTTTGTATTTGAACTCATAAATTCTTTAATCATTGTTTCATAATTATTTTCTGGAACAAAGCGACCAACAATGAGATAATATTCATTTTTTTGGACATTGTGTTCTTTTGCCCAATTTGTGAACTTTCCTTCATCGCTATTATCGACAATATCTGCACCATAGGCAATATAAGTTGTTTTTGGTTTATATTTTTTATAATCTTCTTGAATATAACTTTCAATATTTTGTGAATCGCAAATCACATAGTCTGCATTCTTGATCATTAATCTTTCTGATAATTTCCAATATTTTCTAATAAACCAATTCCATTTAGCTCTTTTAAATTCATGACCATCAGGATTCACAAATACCTTTATGTTTTTTTCATGAAAAAGTTTGACATATTTTTTTAAAAATGGTCCTATACGACAAGCTAAAATATAAACAATGGCATCTTCAATGTTGTTTTCTACAACATAAGCATATACTTCTTTTAAAGCTGCAATATCATAATAAACGGCTTTAGCAGGTCCAATGTTAGGAACTTCTACTTTAAAGCATCTTGCATCGTTATATTCAAATTCTTCTTTTTGATTTGCTAAACATGCCACATGATATTTAATTTCATCACTAACTTTATTTTTTGTTAGATATTCTACAAAGGTTTCAAAGCCACCATAATTAGCAGGTATTCCTTTGCTTCCCACAATAAATACATTCTTCATATTTACATACCTTTCCATAGTAATTGATAGATTGTATTATATAAAAATAAATCTATATTTTTTATTGAAGGGACTAATTTCCCTTGTTTTTTCATCAAATATTTATAAGTAATTGTTCTTTCTAATAAATGAACATTTACATTATGACAATATTTTATCAATAAATCAATCATTTCCCTATTAGACTTATGAACTTGTTCAATACTTCCAGAAACATTTTCTCCTGTGTATTTATGAATATATAAAACATCATAATTCACACTAAAGCGACATTGATTTTCAATCATCAATAACCATAAAAAATAATCATCTGCGGAATTGACCTTCATAGTATTTTCCATCCAATATTCTGGTATACTTGTTTTTTTTATTAAACATTGTCCTGGAGAAACAATCAAATCTCTTACTTTAATAAATCCTATTTGTTTTTTTAAATAGTCTTGTGATCTTTTATTTTTATATATGAGGCAGTTTCCATTAGCTGATTCCATGATTCCATTAGCGATACATAAATCAGTATTTCCAATATGTTCTAATTGACTTTTTATAAAATAATCTTTAATTTCATCATCTTGATCTAAAAATAAAATATAATTCCCTCTGGCCTCTTTTAAACCATTGATTCGACTTTGATGAATTCCTTGATTAAATTCATTGTTTATTATTTTTATATAAAAACCATAGTCCTTATCAATTACAATTTCTTCATCTGGATAATCATTAACAAAGATAACTTCTATTTTCTTTTTACTTATTTGTTGATTGATTTCTATTTTTTCCAACAATTTTGTTACATAACTCTTTCCCTTGTATAAGGGGATAATGACTGATACATTCATAAAATTCCTTTCTAGATTTCACTAAATATATCTACTAATATATGTGAAATATTTTTTACATCATATTCTTTAGCTGTTTTTAAAGCATTCTTTTTTAATAGGTCTAATTCTTCATCATTTAAAGAAAGAACTTTCTCTATTTTATTACTTAAATCATTTGGATCTTTTGGTTTAAAGAAATACCCATTTTCTTGATTTCTAATATAACTTGTAGGTCCTGCCATATTTGAGGCAATAACTACACTTCCACAAGCCATTGCTTCCAATCCTACTAATCCTAAGCTATCACTTTTTCGATAGGTAGGGAAACAAAAAATATCAATAGCAGAATAAAATAGTGCTAATTCCTTTTGTGTTTGCATTGGATATTTTTTGATGTTTTTTTCTAAATGATATTCCTTGATTAGTTCGTTGGCTTGGTCTTCTTCTTCACCAACACCAACCATGATAACTTGATAATCATTGATATTATCTAATAAACTCATTGCTTTTAAAAAGACTTCCCAACCTTTTCTTTTTTCATAGCGCCCAATATAACCAATACATTTTTTATTTTGATCTAAATGAAGCTTTTCTTTCGCGTTTGCTTGTCTTTTAAAAATATCAAAATTAATTCCTCCCGAAGGAAAGATTTTTACTATTTTGGAATCTAATTTATAATCATTGATCATAATTCCTTGATAATAGCTTGAAGGAACAATACAAAGATCAATTAAAGGAAGGGTTGATTTTACAAGTGGAATAAACTTTTCGTCATGTTCATCTTCGGGAACAACATCATTTCCATGTACATTTACAATAACCTTTATTTGTGGTTTGATTTTTTTGATTAATTTAATAAGCAAAGCACAATGAGAAAGATAGTGTGCATATAAGTAATCATAGTGTTTAAACATACACAAAAAAAGACTTTTTAAATAAAACCAACTATAGCCTATAAGTTTTCCTAATTTAGTATCTTTTTTCTTTAATGCAGAGACATCTACTTTATATCCATTTTCTTCTAAAATAGTAGCTGTATTTCTTACAAATACACCATAATGTTTATATTTCTTTGATGGATACATATTTGATATGAGTAGTACTTTTTTCATATATATCCCCTTTCCATTATCTGTATTATAGCACATCCCTATCTCTTATAATAGTTTTTGCTTCTTCTCTTCATTCATGCAAAAAAACACAGAATTTTATTTCTGTGTTCGTTATTTATATAAAGCTAAAATATCATTTTCTATGACATTCCAACTTCTTGAAATAGCAGTTGCTCTTCCATTTTCAAGAATTTTATTTCGTAATTCTTCATTTTCTACAATTTCATTTATTTTTTCAACCGCATCTTCAATATTTCCTGGTTGATAGAATAAACAGTTTTCTCGATCTTTTAAATATTCTATATTTCCATCATTTGGGGCTACAACGACAGCACCACCTGTACACATCATTTCTAATGGTGGATAAGAGAAGCTTTCGAGTAAGCTTGATTTAATGAGAATATCTGCATCTTGATAAACTTTTCCCACTTCATCATAAGGAACCTTATGCATAAATTTATCAACATAATACCATTTTTTAGGTTCTCCTTGATAAGATAAGAAATGTATTTCATATTTACTTTTATCTAATTTTTCAACGATTTTAAAGCTTTCATCAACATTTTTATAATAATCTTTACTATTTCCTTCAACTAAAATTTTAATCTTCTTTTTAGAAAAATCTCTTTCTTTATAAGGGAATTGTTCCAAATTAATTCCATTTGGTGCATAAAGTGAATCTTTTCCATAATCATCTTTTAACCAATTTTCACACCATTTAGAAATAGTAATATAATCAATATCTCGATACGTATTGTATGTTTGATTAGCAACAATTTTAGCGTATTGACCAAAAGGCATAAAATCTGTTTCAAAGTTTTGTACAAAATATTTAATATTTCTTACTTTTGGATATTTTAAAGGTACACGAAGTGTATCCCATAAAGTGGCTACCATTGTATCAATTCTTGCATCTAATTCATATTTTCTACAAGAAATAACATAAACTGTTCCATCTTTATTTATAATATCATCATTAACTTCATCATTATTAATTACAAAAACATCAAAACCATTTTTTCTTAAAATTGCGATATGTTTTAAAACAACATTGACACCCCCACTAATATTTGTCGTAGGTAAAACAAAAGCAATATTTCTCTTTAAATGACTTTCAATATAATCCGCAAGTCCTTTACCTGTATATGTGGTAACGTTCTTTTTTAAACATAGTCTATGTGCTGTATTTCCAATTCTTTCTCTTTTTTTGGAATCATAAATTAAATCGGTAAGTTTTTCATACCATTCTTCAATCGTATTTTCACATAAAATACCTGTTTCTTCATCTTTGATACATTGTTTAAATGCTCCTAGATTTGAAGCAATCGTTGGTACTTTACAAAGTGCTGCTTCTACCCATTTGTTTTCTGATTTTGCTTCATTGAATATTGAATATTCAAGAGGTGCTAAGTTAATATCAATACTTGCAATAATTTCTGGTAATGATTGCCAAGGTACAAATGGTGAAGAAATAATACGACTTTCAAAAGGTTTTAAGTCTTCAGGAACATCAAGTTCACCAACAACTTTTAAATAAACATTTTCATTTTCATTCATTATTTTTACGATTGCTGGTAAAATCATTTCAAAATCCGCATTATGTGTAATACTTCCACTAAGATATCCTAAAATAACTTTTTGAGAATCTTTTTGCACATTGTTTAGCGCTTCTAATGAATATTCAACCATTTTTTCTGAAGCTGTATTTCTATTGATAAAAACATGAGGACAGTAATTTTTTAATTCTTCCGCTAATCTTTCAGTTGTTGTAATGGCATAATCACAAAGTTCCAATGTTTTTCTCATTCTATTGACACCATCATCATAAAGTGCTTTTTCTTCTGCACTTAATGTTTTTAAATGTTCAATTGTATCTGTATATTTTTGATCAATGACTAAATCATCAATATCATAGAAAACTGTTTTATTATTTGCTTTTGCAAGTTGAATAAGTTTTTCAACTTCTGGTGTTATTGGGCATCTATAAAAAACAAAACCTCGATAATATTTTAGAACATCTACATTTAAGCTTGTATAATCCACAAAATCAGCAGAAAAGCCATATGCTGCCAATTGTTCTATTTGATGATCAACACGATATCTTTTTGGATGAGGAAGTGTACACCCATTAATAAATAAAATATCTTTATAAGCAAGTTTTGTTTTCGTAAGAACATTAAACTTTACAAAGTTTCTTGTTCGAGTGATAAAAGAATTAATTCCTTCTTCTTTTAAAACATGTCCTGTCTTTTTTAAATAGTGTTTTACTTGTCCCTTATTCATATTCTTTCTCCTTATTTTATAAGATTTTAATCGTGATAGGGATACTTTCCTTTAATACCCTTGATATAATCTCTTTTACCCCTTATAACACTCTTTAGCTTTCTTAATTTATCATCTTCAAAAAAGATAATCCTAAAAATAATTCCTTTAAAAGCTACTGGCATATTAGAAAAATCATAACCATCATCCTTATACATTTCTCTTAAATAACGATAGTTTCTTTGCATATAATACTTACGAATATAGTTATGATTCGTACATAAAAACGTTTTCCATAAAATTTTATGAATCTTAATATCTCCTAAGGAATGATCTATACATACATTATTGAGTCTATCTATATGATACCCTAAACGGTTTCCATCATAACAATAAGCAATATCTACCCCATCAATAAAGAGCCATTCTTTAAAGCCACCTATTTTTTCATAAAGTTTTAAATTCATAATGCTTCCTGATGTCATTACATCGCTAGGATGGCTTATTTCTTCTTTTGGCTTTTCTTCTAATAATTTTGTATTAAGCCAAGGGGAAACGATATAAGTTTTAGACATATCATTTTTTTCTATATATTCACATAATTTATCTATTGTTTCTTTATTGAAAACACTATCTTGATCCATCGTTAAAAGCCAATTAAAGCCATCTTTAATGGCTAGTTGACAACCAATATTAAGTGCTTTTGCAACTCCCATATTTTCTCTTTGATTATAATATAGAATTTGATCATTTTGTTCAATTAAATGTTCTTGAGTTGAATTATCAATAATATAGATTTTATCTAAAAAAACTAAGCTTTGTTTTATATTTTCAATTTGTTCATTTGTTGGATTATATAATATAACAACACCGGCTAATTTCATCTTATCCATTACTTTCTTCTGCTTTTACATAAAATTTATTAATTAATTTAGAAATCCATTTAGGCCAAAACTTTTGAAACATTACAAAATCTTCTTTTGTACGAACATGTTCATTGATAATTTCTGTTGTTGTGGATTCTTCATGAACTCTATGACCCATTAATTTCTTATTCACAAATAAGAAATTTCCTTTTAATAAAGATAATTTTTCCCAAGCAAACCAATCAACATCACAAACAAAGTCACATTTAAAAACATCACTTGTAGAAATATTTTCTTTAGAGAATGTTACCGCTGGACAACTAATTGCATTTCCAAAACGAATGACGAATCTCTTCCAAAATTTAAATTGAGACAAAGCTTTACATCTTAATGGAAACAATAATATTCTTTTTATTTTTAAATTTGTATTAGATGTTACTTTATTTTCATTTCTTATTTCATAATAATCACTAAAGATTATTGTAGAATTTGGATGCTTCTTATATGCTTTGATCACATTATAAGAATAATCATAATCATATATATCATCTTGATGTGCAATCGTAACAAGTTTTGTTTTACCACATGCTAGTGCAAAATCAAAATCATAGCCAATCCCTTTCCCTGGTTGGGGATTTGTGATCACTTCTAAATTATATTTATTTGCTAGATCATATATATAATCATTAGGTGTCGATGTTGCAATCACAACTTTACTTTTGTATTTTTGATTACACACTGATTTTATACATTTTTCTAAATATTCAGATTCTTTATAAGCCAAAACTACGTACGTATGCATAAATATTCTCCTTTATACTTTTACTACTCTATACTAACATTTTTAACTATGTTTATCAATTTTAAATCCTACCGCATAAAAACTCGTGCCTTGCAGGTACGAGTCATCAATTTAATATTCAATTTCTTTTAAATATCTGCTTAAAGCATCTTGCCATGTAGGTAATGGTTTAAATCCATTTTCTACAAGTTTTGATTTATCTAATCGACTATTAAATGGTCTAGCCGCTTTAGATAAACCATATTCTTCAGTCGTTACTGGTAATACTTCTGTAGTATATCCTGCTTGTTTAAAGATTTCAACTGTGAAATCATACCATGAAATATATCCACCTTCATTTGTAGCATGATAGTAACCATATTTATCACTTTCTGCCATATCTACTAATAAACGAGCAAGATCATAAGTATAAGTTGGTGTTCCAATTTGATCATTAACAACTTTAACTTGTGGATATTTCTTTCCAACATTTAACATTGTTTTAATAAAGTTTTTACCATTAACACCAAATACCCAAGCAATGCGTACAATAAAATATTTTTCAAGATTATTAGAAACAGCAAGTTCCCCTTCTAATTTAGTTTTTCCATAAACATTTAATGGTTGATAATCTTTACAATCTGGATCCCAAGGTGTTTCACCTTGACCATTGAAAACATAATCCGTAGAAATATAAATCATTTTACAATCTAGCTTTTTACATACTAATGCAATATTTTCTGTTCCTTTAGCATTAACAGCTCTTACTTTTTCTACTTTATCATCATCTTCCGCTAAATCAACAGCTGTCCATGCTGCACAATGAACAACAACATCTGGATTGATTTTTGTAATTTCTGTTTCAACTGCTTCTTTATTTGTAATATCTAATTGAACATATTTTTGAAAATGTTCATTACTTTCAGTAATATCACTTCCAATTGCTTCATGTCCTCTTTGATTTAATTCATTCATAACGTCATAGCCTAATTGACCATTAACACCTGTAACTAATACTTTCATTAATTTACCTGTTATGAAGTGACCCTTGTCAAGACGCAAATAAACATTTCATAATATTC
>JAUNWT010000004.1 GCA_030540195.1 Bacillota bacterium
AGGAAGACCTTATATCAGATAATACTTCCTGTAATAAGACACAATCCTGTGTTCAATAAGTATTATCAGTTAAAGATTTCTCAAGGCAAAGGTCATCGTTGTGCTCAGGGACACTGTGTAAGAAAGCTGCTTAGAATCATCTATCATCTTTTAAAAACAAATCAACAGTTTGATCCACAACTGTTAAGATAGCACTTGAAAATTTTAAAAATGGCCTTTCGAGGTCTTTTTCAGCATGTCTAAAATTACAAATCATTATTCACTTTTCAATGTTCTCTTTCATTTCTAACTGAAAATTCAAATTTTTAAATATTTTCAAACTTTTTCATAAAATCACTTGAATTTTATATAGTTAGCTCCTTTTTTTAAAAAAGTAGAACAAATGTTCTACTTAATAATTGTTTTACATTTTGGATAATTTGAGCAAGCTTTAAACTCACCCCAACGTCCTTTTTTAATAACGACTGGTGAACCACAGTTAGGACAAACTTCATCGGTCATAACAGGTTCTGCCTTCTTTCTAGAATTTTTAATATATTTACATTCTGGATAATTTGAACAAGCTTCAAATTTACCATAACGTCCTGTTTTGAAGACCATTGGACTTCCACATTTCGGACAAGTTTCACCAGTATATTCAGGTTCCACTTTTTCTTTTTTGATATATTTACATTCTGGATAATTTTCACAGGCAACAAATTTACCATAGCGTCCATGACGTTCTACAAGATCATGTCCACATTCCGGACATTTTTCTCCTGTTTTCTTTGGTGCGATAACTTCCATCTTTTCATTTGCTTCGTCTAATAACGGTTGGAATTTTTTAATGAAATGATCAATCGCATCAAAGTAATCATCCTCACCTTCTGCAATATCATCAAGTTCTTTTTCCATTTGAGCTGTATATTCAACATTGATAATATCATTAAAGAATTGTGTTAAACGATCACTTGTAAGAATACCACTTTCTGTTGGTTTAAATGCTTTTTCAACAAGTTCAACATATCCTCTTGTTTGAATGGTATCAATGATCATAGCATACGTACTTGGTCGACCAATACCTAATTCTTCCATTTCTTTGATAAGTTTTGCTTCTGTATATCTTGCTGGCGGTTTTGTAAAATGTTGTGTTTTTTCAATATTTTGACTTTCTAAGACTTCATTTTCCACCACTTCTGGTAAGACTTCATCTTTTTGTTTTTCATATTGACTATAAACACGTAAGTAACCATCAAATTTTAATACAGATCCACTTGCATTAAAGAAATAACCATTATTTTCTAAAACTAGGCTTGTTGCATCAAATTTTGAAGGAGCCATTAAAGATGCAATTGCTCTTGCATAAATCAACGAATAAAGTTTAAATTCATCATTTGTTAAATGTTCCTTCACTGATTCTGGTGTACGCATTGCACTTGTTGGACGAATTCCTTCATGGGCATCTTGAACATTTTCTTTTTTCTTACTTACTTTTACTTTTCCAACATAGTTCGCACCATATTTTTCTTTAATGTAGTTTGTTGCACTTTCAACAAACACATCAGAAAGTCTTGTTGAATCAGTACGCATGTAAGTAATAAGACCGACTGTTTCATCTTCAAGTTGAACTCCTTCATAAAGCTTTTGTGCAATCATCATTGTTTTTCTTGCTTTAAAGCCTAATTTTGAAGAAGCTTCTTGTTGTAGTGTTGAAGTAATAAAAGGAGGTTTTGATTCTCTTTTTTTACTTGTCTTTTTAACACTATCAACAATAAATGATTTTGATAAAGCATTAAAAATTTCTAATGCTTCTGCTTCATTTGAAATTTTTACTTTCTTTGTTCCTTTTTTATTAAGTTCCGCTACAAAATCAATATCATCTTTAATAAAGTTTGCTTTTACTTTCCAATATTCTTCAGGAACAAATGCTTCAATTTCACGTTCTTTTTCAACAATCAAACGTAACGCTACTGATTGAACACGTCCCGCAGATTTTGATTTAATTTTTCTTTGTAAGAGTTTAGAAAGTTTAAAACCAATAATTCGATCTAATACTCTTCTTGTTTCTTGTGATTTAACAAGATTTTGATCTATTTTACGAGGATGATTTAAAGCATCCACAACAGCATCTTTTGTAACCTCATTAAAAACAACACGGTTATCCGCATCCATATCTAAACCTAAAACATCTGCAAGATGCCAAGAAATTGCTTCCCCTTCTCGGTCAGGGTCGGTTGCCAGATAAACAGTTTTTGCTTCTTTTACCGCAGCCTTTAATTCCTTAACAACATCTTTTTTATCTTTAGAAATGACATATTTTGGCTTATATTCATTTTCTTGATCAATTCCCAAACCATCTTTACCTGATGTAGATAAATCTCGAATATGTCCTTTAGAAGAAGTAACATGATAGTCCTTCCCTAAATAATTTTCTATTGTTTTTGATTTAGAAGGAGATTCCACAATAACTAATTTATCGTACATAATGTATCCTCCTTTACGCAAAAACTATTATTATTGTTTTTTTTCACTTTGTCAACTCCATTTCTTTATTCTTCTATAATATCATTTACATCTAAAATAAGTTTTGCCCCTTGTTGTATCAATAGATTACAACCTATAGGATCTCCTATTCTTGAAGGAACACAAAAAATATCTTTACCTTGATCAAGGGCATATCCTACTGTAATCATGGTTCCTGATTTTTTCTCTGCTTCTGTTACCACAACTGATTCACTAAGCCCAGCAATTAAACGATTTCTACTTGGGAAATCTTTTGCTTGTGGCACATAATCATTGGGATGTTCACTTACAATTAAGTGCTCTTCTTTAAGTTTCAAATATAACTCTCTGTTTCTTTTTGGATAACAATAATTGATTCCGCTTCCTAAAACAGCAATCGTTTTTCCATGATTATTCATGGCACTGCGATGGGCAAGTGTATCAATTCCAAGTGCCATACCACTTACAATAGTATATTCATTTTTTACCAAATCACACACTATTTTATCAGTTATGCTTGTTCCATATTCACTTGGAACTCTTTTGCCAATGACACCAATGCACTTTTCATCTAACAATGACAAATTTCCATGATAAAACAAGACAAATGGTGGACATGAAATCTGTTTTAATGCTTCTGGATAATCCTCACATAAAATCGTTGTATACTTTGATTGTACTTTTGAAACTGCCTCCTCTCTTTGTTGATTCGTTACTTTTTCTTTTCTTTGCAGTGCTTTTAAAATAGATTGAAAATCACCATCATATTTTAAAGCAAAAAATAGTAAGATTTCTTTCAATATCATCACCTCACTACGTATATAAGCCGTTTTTTATGTTTTTTCTTCTTTTTTTTGAAAAAAATAAAAAAAGAACTAAATATCGAATGACATTTGTTCTTTCATAACCATTTGAACAGGTTTAAACGATTTACGATGTATTGGACATGGTCCATATTTAGCAAGTGCTTCTTTGTGAGCCTTTGTAACATAGCCCTTATGCTTTTCAAAACCATATTGAGGATATTTTTTTGCATATTCAATCATTAAATGATCTCTTGTTACTTTTGCAAGAATACTTGCTGCCGCAATCGACATGGATAAGGTATCACCTTTAATAATAGAAAGATGTTCAATATCATGTAAAGGCATAGCATCTGTCAAGGCAAACATTTTATCTCTTTTTAATATCTGACAACATTTTTCCATACCTTTTTGGCTTGCACTATAAACATTTAAACGATCAACATCTTCTACAGAAATCACTTCAATATGATAGGCTAACGCATTTTCAACAATAATTTGATACATTGCCTCTCTTTTTTTTGCTGTTAATTGTTTTGAATCAAAAATACGTTCATCATAGAAACCTTTAGGAAAAATAACACCCGCAACAACAAGTTCCCCTGCCATCGGTCCTCTTCCTGCTTCATCAAGACCAATAATATAATTGTATCCTAAATCATAATATTTATTTTCATATTCAAGTAAATTACTCATTTGGCAACTCCCATGTAACCTTAGCAATGGCACCATCGAATAAGTCCGTAAAGAACATATCCATCACACGTTCATAATCGGTAATTCCTCTAACTGGCTTGATTTTTTTATTAAAAGCAATATCATCATAACATTTTTCAATCCAATCATCTTCTAAATCTATTTCTATTTGATAGCGATTTTCCACGCTTCCCGGATAGTTTTTCACTAAATGTTCTACAGCATACATAAATAGATCTTCTCTTGGTAAAATTTGTTGTTTGATTGATCCAATTAAAGCAATATTTCGAGCAACTGTTTCATTTTCAAATTTTGGCCATAAAACCCCTGGAGTATCAAATAATTCAAAATCTTTATCAACTTTAATAATTTGTTGTGCTTTTGTTACCCCTGGTTTATTTCCTGTAACTGTTGCTTTTCTTTTTGCTAAACGGTTAATAAATGTAGATTTTCCAACGTTAGGAATTCCTAAAACCATCGCTCTCATCGCACGAGGTTTTAATCCTTTTTTAGCTTCTCTTTCCATCTTTTCTTTTAAAATTTCTTTACAAACTTGAATGATTTTTTTATATTCATTAAACTGTTTTAAATTAACACTCATGGCATAATAGCCATGATCTTTATAATATTGAATCCACTTTTTAGTGATTTCGGGATTTGCAAGATCTTCTTTTGTCATAACAATTAATCTAGGTTTATTATTGACGATTCCATTAAATAATGGATTTTTACTTGAGTAAGGAGCTCTTGCATCTACTAATTCTACAACAATATCAATTAATTTTATTTTTTCAGCGATTTCTCTTTTAGCTTTTGCCATATGTCCTGGAAACCATTGTATTTGTGCCATTTAATCCACCTCTTTCATATTTTTAAAAGGAAATAAAATAATTCCTTTTTTTGATAAAACATCTTTTTCTTTAAAACATCCTAATAATCTTGAATCTAGAGAATTTAAACGATTATCTCCTAATACAAAAATTTCATTTTCGCCAACTGTATATTCAAAATCCTCCGTAAAATACGAAATATTGTACTCTTTTTTTACCTTCTCTATATAATTTTTATCTAAAAAATTTTCTTTGATTTTTTGATTATCAATATAAAGTTGATCATCTTTATAAACAATCTTTTCCCCCGGTAACCCAATCACGCGTTTAATAATAATATTTCCTAACTTTTTACAATTTAATGTCACAACATCAAAACGTTCAATTTGATTTAAATTAAGTCGTGACATAAAAGCATAGTCATGATCTTGTAAAGTCGGATACATTGATGAACCATCCACTTTGATTGGCATCAAGGCAAAACGAAATATAAAGGTAACACCTAAACATATTAAAAGGATTTCAGAAATTTCTTTTATATTCTTTTTCTTCAAATTGTTCACCACTCTTTTATATAGCTATTTTGTATTATAGCTCATTTCAAAGTAAAAAAAAAGAAATGGTTGCCCATTTCTTATTTTCTGATTTCTTTGATTCTAGCAGCTTTACCAGATAATCCACGTAAGTAATTTAATTTAGCTCTACGTACTTTACCAACTTTAGCAACTTCAATTCTATCAATGATTGGTGAATGAACTGGGAAAGTTCTTTCTACACCTACTTGGTAAGAAATTTTTCTAACTGTGAAAGTTTCAGCAATTCCTTTACCTTGTCTTGCGATACAAACACCTTCGAATAATTGGATACGGTATTTGTTACCTTCTTTGATTTTTACGTAAACTTTTAAAGTATCTCCAGCTTTGAATACAGGGATATCAGATTTTAATTGTTTTTTAGTAATTTGATCTACTAATGTTAAATTCATCTCTATTTCTCCTTTTCATTTATAGTCTTGTATGTTCATTCGATTAACCAGCGGAACATATGCAGTCATACTGACCTAGCCTATTATAGCATCTTTTAAAAAGATATCAACTCTTTTTTTTGATTTCATTAAACATTTCTAATGCTTCGTCATCAAATTCATAATTTTCTAATAAATCAGGTCTTTTTAAATATGTCTTTTTTAATGATTGATATTTACGCCATTTACGAATATTTTCATGATGCCCTGATAATAAAACATCTGGAACAACATTTCCATCAAATTCTAAAGGTCTTGTATATTGAGGATACTCTAATAAACCATCTGCAAAAGAATCATCTTCATGGCTTTCTTGACGAATAGCCCCTTCTAATAAACGAATAACAGCATCACAAGTAACCATACTTCCAAGTTCGCCACCTGTTAAAACATAATCTCCTATAGAAAGCTCTAAATCAACATAATCCCTTATTCTTTCATCAAAGCCTTCATAATGTCCACAAATAATAATTAAATGTTTTTCTAAAGAGAGTTTTGTTGCTACTTCATGTTTTAAAGTAATTCCTTGAGGTGACATTAAAATCACTAAAGAATCATCTGTCGTTAAAGTTTTTAAACAATCAATGATTGGTTGACACATTAATACCATTCCTTGTCCACCACCATAAGGATAATCATCGACATGTTTATGTTTATCGTGTGTAAATTCTCTAAAATTATGGATTTGAATATCAACAACTTCTTTATCAATTGCTCTTTTAATAATTGATGTTTTCAAAAAACCATCAAACATTTCTGGAAAAAGTGACAAAATATCAATCTTCATCATACATACCCTTAATCAATTGAACTTCAATGACTTTATTTTCAATATCTTCATCAACAATAAATGCATCTACATAAGGAATCGCAATTGTTTTCTTAGCTGTCTTTACATTTAAAATATCTTGTGCTCCATTAAAATAAATAGATTCTACTGTTCCAATTATTTGATCATTTTCTTTTACTGTACAACCAATCAAATCGTCATAAAAATACTCATCATCTTCTAAAACAACATCCTCTTTTAAACCATAAACTGTACTACCAACATATTTTTCTACAAGATTAATATCTTGTAAGCCTTCAAAACTTACTAAATAGTTTCCTTTATGGACTCTTACCGTTTTGATAACAAAAGGATTTTCAATATTATTTAAATAAAGCTTATTGCCAATTACAAATCTTTGATCATTAAAATCACTATAAGAACGTATTTTTAATTCTCCTTTTAAAGCATGCGTTCCTAAAACTTTACCTATTTTAAGTTTTTCCATATATCCTCCAAAAAAAATAGATGTGTTCAACACATCTATTCATATGATTCGAATTTAATATCTAATTTTTTGTCAGAAAGACGTCCTGCAACAGACATTAATTGACGAATAGAATTAGCCATAACACCTTTACGACCGATTAATTTAGCAATATCATTTTTTGCTGAATAAACATATAAAACAACCACATTTTCATCTAATGAAGGCATTTGTCTTACTTCTAAATGTTCTTTATCTTCAACTAATTCAATCGCGATATCTTTGAGTGTTTTTACGTAATCCATAATTATTTACCTTGTTTAGAATCAGCAAATTTTTTCATGATACCTTGTTTAGATAATAAGTTTCTAACAGTATCAGATGGTTGAGCACCATTGTTTAACCATTTTAAGATTTCTTCTTCTTTTAAGTTAACTTGTGCAGGGTTAGTACAAGGATTGTAAGTTCCTAATAATTCGATGAATCTACCATCTCTTGGTGATCTTGAATCAGCTGCAACAATTCTATAGAAAGGTCTTTTTTTAGCACCCATTCTTGTCATTCTTAATTTTACTGCCATTTATAATTTCCTCCTTGATTTATATTACTTGCATAATTTAACATAGATAAAATAAGGTGTCAAGCTTTTTTACTTGACACCTTTAATTATTTTTTCTTTTTCTTTTTATGACGTACTTTTTTACGATTTGGTCCACCTACAAAGTGTCCTCCGCCCATTTTTGGTAAACCAGTAGCACTATCTAAATTTGACATTTGTTTCATCATTTGTTTAGATTGTTCAAATTGTTTTAAAAGACGATTGATAGCTGCTAGATCTTTTCCACATCCTTTAGCGATACGTTGTTTTCTTGATAACGTAATAATGCTTGGATCACGTCTTTCTTCTAAAGTCATCGAATAAATGATAGATTCTGTTTCTTTCATTCTTTGATCTGTTGTTTCATCATTTAAATTAGGCATTGATGGCATACCTGGAATCATTTTTAAAATTCCTGAAAGTGGTCCTAATTTTCTTAATTGATGCATTTGTTCCAACATATCATCTAAACCAAAGCGTCCAGATTGCATCTTTTTCATGGCTTTCATTGTTTCTTTTTCATCATAAACATCTTGTACTTTTTCTACTAAAGAAACAACATCACCCATACCAAGGATACGGTCAGCCATACGATCTGGATAGAATAAATCGATTGCATCTAATTTTTCACCAGTACCGATAAATTTAATAGGGACATGAGTAATGTGTCTAATTGAAAGAGCACCCCCACCACGAGCATCCCCATCTAATTTTGTAAGAACAGCCCCAGTAATACTTAATTTTTCATTAAATGATGCTGCAACGTTAACGATATCTTGTCCTGTTAATGAGTCAACAACTAATAAAATTTCATCTGGTTTTGCAATTTCTTTAACGTTTGCAAGTTCTTGCATTAATGGTTCATCAATGTGTAAACGCCCAGCTGTATCGATAATGATGACATCATTATTATTTAATGCTGCATAGTTTAAAGCACCTCTTACGATATTTTCTGCTGATTCGCTTGTTCCTTTTTCATAAACAGGTACATCTAATTGTTTACCTAAAGTGACTAATTGATCAACGGCTGCAGGACGATAAATATCTCCAGCAACAAGTAATGGTTTTTTACCATATTTACTTGTAATTAATTTTGCAATCTTTCCTGAAGTTGTTGTTTTCCCAGAACCTTGTAAACCAACCATCATAATTACGGTTGGTTTTTTGCTAAAATCAACTTCTGATACTTCATCACCTAATAAGTGTACTAATTCATCATGAACGATCTTAACTAAAACTTGCCCTGGTTTTAACGAACCAACAACATCTGCCCCGATTGCTTTTTCTTTTGTCGATGCAATAAATTCTTTTACAACTTGATAGTTGACATCCGCTTCTAATAAGGCAAGACGGATTTCTGTCAACATTTCTTCCATATTACTTTCTGTTAATTGCCCTTGTCCAGAAACTTTTTTCAAAGTGGACTGCAATCTTTCAGATAATGAATCAAATGCCATATAAACCTCCTATAAATCTCTTAACATTTGTAAATGTTCATCAATATTTTTATGTTCTTCTTTAATATCTTTTTCTAAATCATCAATAATTTCTAAGCGTTTTTGATGTTTTTCTAACAACTGTAATTTTTCTTCATAATTTTCTAAATGTAAACATGCTTTTTTGATGTTATCAAAAACTGCATTTTTTGAAACATTTTTAATTAAAGAAATTTCTGACAAAGATAAATCTTCATGATAATAAAGATCAAGATATTCTCTTTGTTTTTCCGTTAATAAATCTTCATAAAGATCCATCAACAAATTCATTCTTTGTTTCTTTTCTAATGTATCTTCCATTATACTTCCTCTACAAGTCCTTTACATAAACCATAGATGTATTGTTCCAAATCAAATTCTTGTAAATCATCTACTTGTTCACCTAATCCGATAAATTTAACAGGAATATTTAATTGAT
The DNA here is from genome assembly GCA_030540195.1 of Bacillota bacterium. Lineage (GTDB taxonomy): Bacteria > Bacillota_I > Bacilli_A > Erysipelotrichales > Coprobacillaceae > Faecalibacillus. Next base: position 9,603 of record JAUNWT010000004.1, read on the forward strand.
CTTTAATCGATAAAACAATACCACCTTTAGCTGTTCCATCCATCTTTGTAAGAACGATTCCTGTAATATCTGTAATTTTAGAAAATTCTATTGCTTGTGAGACACCATTTTGTCCTGTTGTTGCATCAACAACAAGTAATGTTTCATGTGGACCTTCAGGAACAACACGTTTAATGATACGATTCATCTTTTCTAATTCGTTCATTAAGTTGACTTTATTTTGTAATCTTCCAGCCGTATCACAAATTAAGACATCTGCTCCTGTTTCTTTAGCTCTATTTAAAGCATCAAAAACAACAGCGGAAGGATCACCACCTTCTTTACCTTTAATAATATCAACGCCTACTCTTTCAGCCCAAACAGCAAGTTGATCGATTGCTCCTGCTCTAAAAGTATCTCCCGCTGCCACAACAACTTTTTTACCTTCATCATGAACAATACGATGAGCAAGTTTACCAATTGTTGTTGTCTTTCCTGCACCATTGACACCAACCATTAAAATAACAGTTAATCCTTCAGGGGCATAGTTGATTTTTGTTGACATAACACTTTCATTTGCATAGATTACAAACATTTTATCAACAATAATATCATTGATTTCACGAGGATCTGTGATGTTTTGAATTCTCACTTCTGCTTTGATTTCTGAAACGATCTTCATAACCATAGAAACCCCAACATCAGCCATAATCAAAATATTTTCTAATTCTTCAAAATATTCATCATTGATTTCTCTAAATCTGGCAGCTAATTCATTAATACGATCTGAAAAAGTTGTTGAAGATTTATCAAGTCCTGCTACATATTTTTCATTTTGTTTTGTCGATTTACCTACTAATTTTTCTTTTATATCTTTAAAAAATCCCATTTATTAGACACCTCCTTGATGTTGATCATTTGAAAAATCAACAGCTTCTTCTAATTTAACACTTACGAGTTTTGTAACACCTTTTTGTTGCATGGTCGCTCCATAAAGAAGATCACATTCTTCCATTGTTCCTTCACGATGCGTTACAACAATAAACTGTGTCTGCGAAGAAAATTCTCTTAAAAATTTTGCAAATCTTTCAACATTGGCCATATCAAGTGCAGCTTCGACTTCATCTAAGATACACATTGGTACTGGTCGAACTTTTAAGATTGCAAATAAACACGAAATCGCAATTAAAGCCTTTTCTCCTCCAGAAAATAAAGTAATATTAGAAACTGATTTCCCTGGTGGTTGAACATCTATATCAATTCCTGTTTCTAAAATATTATCAGGATCTGTATATTTGATTTCTGCTCTTCCTCCACCAAATAATTCTCTAAAAACAAGATTGAATTGATAATTGATTTTATCAAACGTCGTTGAGAATTTTTCAACCATGATATCGTCCATTTCATCAATTGCTTGAATAATTTTATCTTGTGCTTGAATTAAATCCAAACGTTGTCCATTCATATCTTCATAACGTTTAGAAACTTCTTCATATTCTTCAATTGAATCAAGATTGACATGACCTAAAGCATTGATTTCATTTCTTAAAACTGCTACTTCATAACGCGATGATTCCATATCTAATTCTTCTTGGTAATTTTCACTTGCATATTCATAAGTCATTGCATATTCATTAGATAAACGATTTAAATAATTATTTAAAGAAGCTTCTTGTTTAGTAGAAGCAATTGCTTTTTCATTAACCTGGCTTTGAATATCTTTTAAATCTTTACGAAGTGTTTTCAATGCACTTTCAAGCTGTTCGTTTTCATTAACATAAGACATTCTCATTTCACGTTTTGATTTAATTTGTTCCGTAAGTTGATCGCGGTGTTGAATCGCTTCATTTAATTCAATAACCAATTGATTATTAACTTTACCACTTTTAAAATCTTCTAATTCAACATTTTGATGAGATAAGTCTTCATATTCCCCTTTAGCAACAATCAATTCTTCTTTTTTATTTTGAACAACAACTTCTAATTTTGCATAAGACATTTGTTTTTGAAGTAATGTATGAGAAATTTCTTTTGATTCATTTTCTAATGAATTCAATTCATTCTTTTCTTTTGCAAGTTTATTTTCAAGTTCTTTTAAATTTTCTTTAACTTTTTCAAGTTCTCTTTTTTGAATAATTGAAGATTGTTGTCTATTGGCACTTCCTCCGGTTAGAGAACCACCCACATTAACAACATTGCCATCAAGCGTGACGACTTTATAACGTGCATATGTTGCTTTAGAAATTTCTGTGGCATGATCAATGTTATCCGCCAAAATCACATTTCCTAATTGATTTAAAATAACATTCTCTATTTTTTTGTCACTGGAAACAAAATCACTGACCACACCTAAATACCCCTCTAAAGTTGGACATAAAATCTCATGTTCTTCGCGAAGTGAACGTGGTTCCATTGTTTCTAATGGTAAAAAAGTTGCACGACCTGCTTTATTATCTCTTAAAAATTTAATAGCTAAACGTGCTTGTAAATCATCTTTTGTCACGATAAATTGTAAAGCACTTCCTAGAGCTGTAGAAATAGCTAGGTCATATTCTTGATCATTTTTAATGAGATCACCAAAAACACCAATAATATCAGGGTTTTGATTAGCAAGAGACATCACTGCTTTAACACCACTATGATAGTTTGATTTATTTTCTACTAAATCAATTAGAATTTCTTGCCTATTTTTATTTTTAGTAATTTCTTGGGTTAAATGACTAATTGATTGATGCTTTTCTTGAATCTTTAAAGTCATTTCTTTTTGTTTGTTAGATAAATCATTTAAATCTTTTTCAGTTTCTTCGAGACGACCTACACGGTTGTTATATTCTTCCACAACATCCGCTAAAATAGCTTTTAAATTTTCTAACTTATGAGCAATATCATCGTTATCCTTTGACTCTAAGGCATGTTTACGTTTTTGATCTACTTCTACTTTACTTGTTTCTAGTCTTGAAACTTCAGACATTGCTTCTAAAAGCTGACTTTGTAAAGCATTGATTTCATTATCTAAAACAAACATCTTTTTTTTGATTTCATCATTTGCAGTTTCTTTTAATAAGATTTCTGCATCTAATGAAGCTTGTTTTTCATTTAATGATTTTAAAACCTTAGAAAGTTCTTCTAGTATCTCATTTGTTTCCGCAATTTCATGTACTAATACATTGACTTCGATAGATGTTAATTTTTCTTTTAATTCTAAATAAGTCTCTGCTTTTTCTTTTTGTTTTTTCAAAGGAGTAATTTGTTTTTCCAATTCATAAACAATATCCCCAATACGATCTAAGTTTTCTTTCGTTCTTTCTAATTTACGGATTGCTTCTATTTTTCTTTTTTTATATTTCGAAACACCTGCTGCTTCTTCAAAAATAGCTCTTCTTTCTTCAGGTCGGTTATCCGCAAAATTAGAAATATTTCCTTGAGAAATAATGGAAAGCGAATCTCTACCTAATCCAGTATCTAAAATTAAATCTGTAATATCTTTCAAACGACATTGTTGTCTATTTAATAAGTATTCTGCTTCATTTCCTTGACGATAAAGACGTCGGGTAATTTCTACTTCATTATAATCATAATTCAGTGTTCGATCTGAGTTATCAAATACAAGTGTTACTTCCGCTAGATTTTGTGCACGACGGTCTTCAGAACCCGCAAAAATGACATCTGACATATTGCTTCCTCTTAAAGATTTAACCGATTGTTCTCCTAAAACCCAACGTACCGCATCTGAAATATTTGATTTACCACAACCATTTGGCCCTACAATTCCTGTAATTCCTGGTTGAAATTCGACATTAACTTTATCAGCAAACGATTTAAATCCATGTAATTCAATTCTTTTTAAATACATAGATGCTCCTTTCTTTTATTTAAATGTAATATTTCCATTTTTAAAAGATTCAATAATCGCTAGTGATTCAACTTTAAGTCCTAAATCAACAAGTTTTTGATGTCCTTTTTGGAATCCTTTTTCAATAATAATACCACATCCAACAATTTGACATTTTGCTTGTTGACACATATCAACAAGTCCCATCATTGCATTTCCATCCGCTAAAAAGTCATCAACAAGTAAAACATGTTCACCTTCATTTAAATATTTCTTTTTAACGCAAGCAATGTATCTTTTCCCCTTTGTATAAGAATAAACTTCACTTGTATATAAATCATCATTCACTGTTTTAGATGTTCCTTTTTTTGCAAAAACAACAGGAATATCATTTAATTCATAACTTAAAGCTAAACCTAAAGCAATTCCAGAAGCTTCAATTGTTAGAATTTTATCAATTTTTTCATCTTTAAAACGTCTTTTTAATTCCTTAGCAATCGATCTATATGTTTTTGGATCAATTTGATGATTAATAAAACTATCCACTTTTAAAATATCTGGTTCAATAATTTCTCCATCAGTTAAAATCTTTTCTTTTAATTCTTGCATACTTATCTCCTTACAATTTCAAACGATTCATTAATTTTTGTTTTTCTATAGGTAATTTTACAATAAAGACAGTTCCCACATCAACCTGTGAAAGAATATCAATCTTTCCATTATGTAAATCTACAATTGATTTAACAATGGCAAGTCCTAAACCATTTCCTTCTACATTACGCGCTTTATCTTCTCGATAAAAACGTTCAAAGATATGAGAAACAACTTCTTTAGACATTCCAATTCCCGTATCCTCTATAGAAACTTCTACCTCTTTAGAAGTCTTTTTCATAGAGATTGTGATTAATCCCCCGTCATTTGTATATTTAATGGCATTAGAAACAATATTTGTCCAAACTTGCTCTAATCTTTGTTCATCACCATCAATAACAATATCTTTTTTAGGAACTTGGAACTCTATTTCAATATTTTTTTCCATCGCTTGATTTTCTTGAGTGGAAATCACGCGATTCATTTGTTCAACAAGCGAATACGTAGAAATTTCTAATTCTATCTCTTCTCTGTCAAGCAAGGTCAATTGTAACATATTTTTCGCTAAAGAAGATAATCTTTTACTATTATATAAAATAATATTTGCATATTTTACACGTTGCTCTTTAGGAAGGTCTTCTTCTTTTAAAATATTTGCAAACCCTTGTATTGAAGTTAAGGGTGTCTGGAACTCATGTGAAATATCTGAAATGAATTTTTGACGTGTTTCATCTTGCTTAGCAAGTTGTCTTGCCATTTGATTGAAACCTTGATTCAATTTTGAAATTTCATCTTGTCCGACATTATCAACACGTACATCATAATTTCCGTTACTTAACTCTTTCAAGGCATTCGTAAGACGTGTCAATGGTTTAACAATAATATCAGCAATCACTAAGAAAACAATGCTACCTGTTAAAAAAACACATCCCAAAATCAAAATAGCTGAATTAGCAATGGCACTTTTTTGCCCGCTCGTATCTTTTTGAACATAAATATAATAATCCACCCCATTGATATTATTTTTAGTTCCATAAGATAAGATTTCATCTCTCAATCTTTTTGAAAAAGTTTCATCTTTTTTTTCAAAAAAACGTGTCATTTCTTCAGGTGAAGGATTATATTTCTTATTTCCATAAGCAACATAACCGTCTTTTAAAGAATAACAAGTAATAGCCATTTCACTACTTTTAGCATAAAGATCAATAATATCATCCTTGTTTTCAATATTACCATTTGACATTACCTTTATGACATAGTCATTGGTCGTAATCAAATCTTCTTCTACTGTTGATTCAATTTGTTCATCATTTAACTTCAATGACACATAGCCAGCCACGGAAAATGATGCCACAATCGTAATAAAAAAGCCAAAAATTAATTTAGAATAAATGGATTTCATTTAATCAACCTCAACTTTATAACCTAAACCACGTACTGTAACAACATTGAACCCTGGTAAATGACCAATATTTTCTCGAATTCTTTTAATATGTACATCAACAGTTCGATCAAATCCGTCATAATTCATTCCCCAAATTTTTTCAATTAATTGTTCTCTTGAAAAAATTTGATTTGGATGTTTTGCAAGTTCAAAAAGCAATTCAAATTGTTTCAATGGTAAATGGATACATTCATCTTTATATCTGATTTCATATTTATCCCCATCCAATTCAACATCCTTTAAATGAATGATGTGTGATGTATTAATATCATATCTTTTCATAATTGCTTTGACACGCGCCATTAATTCATTTGGATCAAAAGGTTTAACAACATAGTCATCAACACCTGATGAAAAACCTCGTAATTTATCTTTACTTTCACCTTTTGCAGTAAGCATAATACATGGAACATCTTTGAACTCTTTCATGTTTTCAACAAGTTCAAAGCCATCCATTTTAGGCATCATCACGTCAATGATTCCTAAATCCACATATTCGTTTTCAAAAATGTTTAATGCTTCTTCCCCGTCACCGGCTTCTAAGACTTCATAGCCTTCTTTATTTAAATAAAACTTGAGTAATTCTCTAATATCTTGTTCATCATCAACAACTAATACTTTTGGTTTCATTTTCTACACCTCAATTCAATTCAAAATTATATCATAAAACCATAAAATAATACAATCTTACAAAGGTTTACTTTATAAGAACTTGAACATTAAGGATACACAAAAAAAATATTTATTGTATAATAAAGCAAGATTAAAGGAGATGTAGAAATGATATTAGAAAAAATAGATCAAGATTTATTAGATTTAGCGAAACAATCAGATAACGATTTAAAAGATATCTACGCTAAAGTAGATGAAACATGTCTTATTAATTCAAATAAAGTTTTATCTGCTTTTATAGAAAATCAAGTTTCTTACAGTGATTTTACAGATATCAATGGTTATGGGAACTATGATGAAGGTCGAGATAAATTAGAAAGAATTTTTGCTTCTATTTTAGGATGTGACGATGCTTTAGTAAGACCACAAATCATGTCAGGAACAAATGCTTTATATTTAACGCTTTCTGCTTTATTAAAACATGGTGATACCATGATTTCAATTAGTGGTGAGCCTTATGATTCTTTACAAGAAATGATTGGTATAAGTGGTGATTCCAATCAATCATTAAAAGCCTACGGTGTAAATTACGAACAAATTGATTTAATTGATAATGAATTTGATGAAAAAAGTATTATTGAAAGACTTCAACAAAAAAATGTAAAACTTGTTGAAATTCAACGTTCTCGTGGATACAGCCAACGTTTATCACTTACAATTGATAAAATAGAATCAATTATTCATAAAATTAGAGAAGTTAATCAAGAAGTCATTATTATGGTGGATAACTGCTATGGTGAACTTGTTGAAACAAAAGAACCTGGAGATATTGGTGCTGATATCGTTGTAGGATCATTGATGAAAAACTTAGGTGGTGGAATTGCCCCAACAGGTGGTTATGTTGCTGGTAATAAAGATTTAGTTTATGAAGTTGCACAAAGACTTACTGCCCCTGGTATTGGTAAAGACTTAGGTGCCAACTTTAATCTTAACAATGCCTTCTTTAAAGGTGTTTTCATGGCTCCAAATGCTGTAAAAAATGCTTTAAAAACAGCTATTTTTACTTCATACATGTTAGAAAAATTAGGATATGAACATGTATCCCCTCGTTATAACGAAAAAAGAACGGATCTTATTCAAACTTTAGATTTACATAGTAAAGAAAAATTAGTGAATTTCACTCAAGGAATTCAATCATCAAGTCCAATTGATTCCTTTGTACGTGTTCTTCCTGCTCCAATGCCAGGTTATCCTTTTGATGAAGTCATGGCTAGTGGAAGCTTTACACAAGGAAGTACCATTGAATTAAGCGCCGATGCACCTGTAAAAGAACCTTATACTTTATATATGCAAGGTGGTTTATCAATCGAATATGGAAAACTTTCCATCTTACTTGCTTTAACACAAATGAAAAACAAATAAAAAGAAGACTCAACTGTTGAATCAACAATTGAGTCTTTTTTTACATACTTCCTATTTGTCCACCATCAATTCGAATAATCGAATTATTGATAAAATTAGCTTCATCACTAATTAAAAACTTTACTAAATAAGCCACTTCTTCAGGTTTGCCATAGCGTTTAACCATGATTTTTTCTTGTTCTTCTTTTAAAAATTCTTCATCATAGCCATCAAGTTCATTTTCTGTACCAATAAATCCTGGTGCAATGCAATTTACATGAATGTAAGGTCCAAACTCAAACGCTAAATTATGTGTTAAAGAAATAAGGGCTGCTTTAGAAGCATCATAATCAATACACATAGGATAATACGTATTCATCCCGTTTGTTGAAGAAATATTGATAATACGTCCATAGTCTTGTTTAAGCATATGAGTAGAAACACTTTTACTACAATTATAAGCGCCTACAACATTGACATCCAAGGTTTTTCTAAATTCATCTGCCGTCTTTAAATGAAATAAGTTTGATAAATCAATTCCCGCATTATTAATTAAAATATCAACACCACCTAATTGATCATCAATTTCTTGAATCATTTTTTCAACTTGATTTTCTTTAGAAACATCTGCTTTTAAAGCCAAACAACGTACATGATATTGTTGAATAATGTATTCTTTTAAATATTCAGCTTCTTGGTTTGACGTTAAATAATTAATAACGATATCATATTGATTTTTTGCTAATTCTAAGGCAATGGCTCTACCAATACCCTTAGCACCACCTGTAATTAATACAACTTTACCCATGATAAAAAAAGAGCTTTATTAAGCTCTTCCTGCATATTTCCCATCAGCTGAAAAAACAACGATTTTTTCACCTTGTTCAATAAATTGAGGAACTCTAAGAGTTAAACCAGTTTCAGTTTTAGCATCTTTTGTTTGGTTAGATGGTGCCCCTTTAATAGCTGGGTCTGTTTCTACAACAGTTAATTCAACTTTTTCAGAAACAGAAACATTTAATAATAATCCTTCAAAGAATACTAAATAAACTTCAGTTCCTTCAACGATAAAGTATTTATTATAACCAACTTGTTCTTCAGATAATTCATATGTATCATATGTTTCCATATCCATGAAGTAGAAAGTATTATCTGCTTCATAAGAAAATTGAGCTGCTTTTTTAGAAATATTTGCTTGATCAAATTTAGTTGAAGCGTTGAAGTTCTTTTCTTGAATAGCTCCTGTTTTTAAATTTCTCATTTTAGTTTTTAAAATAGCTGCTCCTTTACCAGGTTTTACATGTTGGAAGTCCAACACTTGGCAAGGATCACCATCAATAATTAAAGTTAATCCTGTTCTAAAATCTCCTGCACTAATTGCCATATACTATCTCTCCTATTAATAATTTTTTACACGTCCTATTGTAACAGTTTCAATCAACATTCTCAAGTACTCCTGAAAAACTCTTAGTACTTTGAAAATATTTTATTTTAAATTATTTTTTTAAAATAAAGACACTTTTTCTTTATTTTGATGTTCTTTGATATATCTACTCCATTTAATATATCCATAAGTTGTATTTGTAAAATATCCTAATTTTAAAGCAAGTAAAACATATTGTCCTGACATTACGTTAATAACTGCTTCTAAAAATGCACATATATACCAAGCAATCCATTGTTCTCTTAATCTAAAGAAAATAAAGAGACCATTGGCGATTCCAACTGCTGAAGCACAAGCATCAATATAAATAATTGCTGTTTCTAATGTTTTATTATTATAAAAATCAGTTGCGATATCTAAACCACTAATGAAATATCCCACAACAACTGTCCAAACAATAATACCAATAATAACTAAAACTTCTTGATAACCTTTTAACTTTCTTACCATTGTAAGTTCATCTTCTTCATCATCACGATGTTTAGACCAGTTAATATAACTAATAATATCAATAGGTAACCAGAAAAATAAAGTTGTTGCCATTGTCGCAAAACGATACATTAAAACAACACAAGAAACAATTTCCACAATTTCTACCAAGACAGAAACTAAGAAATTATACCTTGATTGTTTAGATATCAGTAATTCACATAAAATATTTAAGAATGTATCTAATAAATAAAGAATCATAATGATAATACCGTTTACACCATTAGCACTATCTTCTGGGAATAACACAGATAAAATCGTAGCTAATACCATAATTGAGATAAACCATGATTTTTCATATGTTGTAAATTGTTTAGAGAATAACATCATGATCCCAACAGACAGCATTAAAATAAATGTCGCACTCGCTAGATTGAAAATAGGTAATGTTTCTTCTGCCATCATTTCTTTATATGTATGACTTGCTTCTTGATGACTTACATCTTTATGATCAAAATAAAGATTTTGCCCGTTTTCTGTTTTGAATTCATACGCTTTGATTGAATTTTTATTTAATTTGACATAATCTTCATAATCATAAGATACCACAAGTTTTTGATTACCTTTTCGATAAATAACATCACAAACTTTGTTATCTGAATCATAATCTTCTTCATCTTTATCTCTATTCATTGTGACAGATTGAACATATTGTAAATCTCCCACATCTTTATGAATTTGCATCAAACCATAAAAAACTGAACCAATTGAAGTAAAAATAAGTAAACATAAAACAATTATTTCAAATGTTCTTAGTTTTTTATTAGACTCGATATTTTTTTTAAAAAATTGAATCATTATTTAAACCTCTCCCTTATTTTAAAATGCCTTATCATTATAATAAATATTTATAAAAAATACACTCTTTTTTTCTATTTATTATAATTATTTCATAAAAATATAAAAAAATAGGAATACTAACGATTCCTATTTGACTTTAAATTGACTTATAACAACACTTTGATGTTCATTAGAAATAAATTGAATTTCAACTTCATCTCCAACTTTTACAAGTGGTAAGGAATTAGAAAGTGATAAATCGGCAATATAAATATGATCATCACCCTCTAGTTTAAAATAATAAACACTGTTGCCTTCTTTAACTGCGCTATTGATTAAAGCAATTTGCCCCGTTAAAGTATTTTCTTCAACCTCGACATGACTTTTACCATTTTGAGACAAAACTTCATAATAAGCTTTTTCTGCCTCAGATACACTACTTCCCGTTGCTACAATTTGATAATTTTTAACACTGACAAAAGCATACATCTTAACAAGATTACTACTATCTTTTAAAGAAAGAAAATAAGTAGGCTCTCCTCCCGCATTGACCAAAATTGGAAATGTTGCTTTATATTTTAAGTTTTGTACTTTTCCTTCTGCCGAAGACATCGCTGAATATTCTTCCGCACCAGAAATATGATAATATTTACCTTCTTTTGTTCTTAAATTAATAAGTGCAAATCCAACGTTACTTGCATCTTTAGAAACACTTGTTAAACCTGTATATAAATAAACATCATCTTTAATCACAATATAATTATAACCGTCCGTTGGTTGTAAAACACCCTTTTGTGAAAAAATCGAATTGATATAACCATTTGTGTATTTACCATAATTTTCCAGTTGTGAAATTACAAGATCTGCAGGATAAACACGATCGACCCAACTTGGAATATCATGAATATCATAATATTTATGTTTTCCTGTAACAGCGTCCACCAAGACCGCTCCGACGATATCTTTTCCACCAAAAGGTCCTATTTGATATTCAAAGACAGGAGCAATCCAATAAGGTGTTCCCTTTTCATCAATTTCAAAAGCAAGTTCTTCAAACATTTTCGTTGGATAATTCATACGCAAATGACGATAAATATTGCGTCCAAAATGTTCAGATTTCGAATACTTCATACCCTCTTTTAATTCAACGACCTCTGATTCTTGACTAACCATATTTACTTTAATATAAGCTGGAAGTCCTTCTTTTCGATTCGTAACCCATTTAATTAAATCACTATATTCAAGCGGCGTTACACGATAAGGTGTTTCTTGATAATTGATTTGTTCATAAGATTCATCCACATCAAATTGTGAAACATAGTCTATCATTTGCCCCATTTTACGATCTCCCAATTTAATAGCACTTTCACGATCAACAACAGGAATAGATTGATAAGAAATCGTTTCATTATCTTTATAGAAATCTGCTTTTTTATCTAAAGTAAGTTGTTTTTGATAACTTTTCGCATGAAAAACAGGTGCACTATAAACACTTCCAACACCTACATAAATCAACAATCCTAAAGAGATACCCACAAATATTTTAGACACTTGATCAATTTTTCCAAGTAAAATGCCATGTAATACAGCAAATAAAACAAGTAAAAAAATCAAATGAAAAATAAATGTTTGTGATTGATAATGTATCGGTAACAATAAAACATACTCACCAACAATACTTAAAATCAAGACAACCAATAAGGGAACAATATAACTCCATTTTTTAGATGCGGGTGTATAATTAGAATGAAAAGAAAAATGACTCATTTTTTCTTTAAGCATTTGAATAAAATTATTCATTGATAAGCTCCTTTAAATCCGCTAAAAGTGCTGGAAGTTCATCAAGTGATAAAAGAGTTGCTCCTGAAGCAAACGCATGCCCTCCTCCACGATATTTATTAGCGACAACATTGACAGGATAGTGTCTAGAACGCATAGACACGCGCCAATTATGATCTTTTACATTTTCAGTAATGGCAAGCCAAATTTTATATTCTTCAACAGAACTTAAAATATTGACATAATCCGAACCACGTTCTCTTGAAAGATTGAGTGCTTTTAAATCTTCATTTTTCAAAATATAATAAGCAACACCGTCATCTTCAATATAATTATTTAATAAAAAGGCATTCACTTTTAAATCATTGGCTTTTTTCATATACATTCTTTCATAAAGAGCTTGCATATCAAAGCCACAGTTGTAAAGATACATAGCTGCTTCAAATGTACGACAATCCGTCCCTGAATACATGAATCGATTGGTATCACCCATAATTCCCATATAAAGACTTGATGCTCCAAAAGTTGTTAAATGAACACGTTCATCTTTTAAAAATAAAGCAACCATTTGACTGCATGAAGAAGCACTGCTATCTTCTAAATTGATATTTCCATAAGAATCGACAACAATATGATGGTCAATTTTTATAATTTCTTGACATTGTTGATAACTTTCTCCATCGATACGTTCTTTATTTGCTGTGTCTAAAACAATGCCTAAAACCGGTTGATCAAATTTAGGTTTTTCAATGTCCATTTCAATATTAAATTTTCGAACTAAATCAGAAGAAAAATCTCCTTCCATATAAACCGTTTTATTTGAAAAAGTATTTTTAATAAGATCATACATTCCAAATTGACTACCAAAAGCATCATAATCTGGATTAACATGTCGATAAAGACAAATATGGTCATATTCTTCTATTTTATTTAAAATTTCTTCTATCATAATTTCACCTCGTTTTTATCATATCATAATTAGATAAAAAAGACCTCTAAAAAATAGAGGACCTTTTCATTAAAGTTCTAATAATCTCACTGTATCTCTAGCAATCATTACTTCTTCATTTGTTGGAATGACCATTACTTTGATTTGTGAATATTGATGAGAGATGACACGATTTTCATCATTTCGAATATTATTTAGTTCTTCATCTAAGAAAACACCAAACGCTCTTGAAACGTTATCAATAATCAAACGTCTTAAATAAGCTGCATTTTCTCCAACTCCAGCAGTAAAGGCAATCGCATCACAACCACCAAGTTCTGCATAATATTGTCCAATATATTTTGAAACAATACGTGCATATAATAACCCAGTTAATAAGGCTCTTTCATTACCTTCATTAAATAAAGCATTTTCAATATCTCTTGAATCAGAAGAAATACCAGAAATACCAAGCATACCTGATTTTTTATTATAGATTTCTAACACTTCATCTGCACTTTTATTAAGTTTTTTACATAAATAAGGCATAACAGATGGATCCACATCTCCACTTCTTGTTCCCATCATAACCCCTGCAAGAGGTGTAAATCCCATGGATGTATCAATACATTTACCATCTTGAACAGCAGAAATACTTGCTCCATTACCTAAATGGCAAACAATAATTCTTGATTCTTTAGGATTACCTAACATTTCAATTGCTTGTTGTGAAACATATTTATGACTTGTTCCATGAGCACCATATTTACGCACTTTTAAATCTGTATAATATTCAAGTGGTAATGGGTAAAGATATCTTTCTTTATCCAATGTTTGATGGAATGCTGTATCAAATACAAAAACATGTCCAGCATGAGGAAGTGCTTTTTTAAAAGCAGTATATCCAATAATATTTGCAGGATTATGTAAAGGTGCAAGTTCCGCTAAAGCTTCTACCTTTTTAACTGCATCTTCATCCACGACAACAGAATCATTAAAATCTTCTCCGCCATGAACAACACGATGCCCAACAGCATCAATTTCATCTAAGCTTTCTACAATATGATGTTTTACAAGAGCATCTAATAACAAATCAACTGCTACTTGATGATCAGGAATTGGAGTTTCTAATTTTCTTTTTTCTCCATTTACTTTTATTACAAAGTTTCCCATTTCTTGTCCAATTCTTTCAACTAAACCAGATGTGATAACTTCTTCACTTGGCATATTAAATAATTGGAATTTAAGAGAGGAACTCCCTGCGTTTACCGCCATTACTTTAACCATAATTTACCTCCTAGTCATATAAATATATTGTACTAAATTTGATACACAAAAACAATAAAACTAGGAGAAATTCCATAAAAAATGTAACCACTTACAAAAAAGAATAGTTTTTACACTATTCTTTATTTATTATATGAAGAACGAGACATTTGTTCTTGTCCCATTTTAACTAATCTTTTAGTGATTTCTCCACCAACAGAACCGTTAGCTCTAGCAGTTGTATCAGGACCTAAATTAACACCAAATTCATTCGCAATTTCATATTTCATTTGGTCAATCGCATTTTGAGCTCCTGGTACAACTAATCTATTACTGTTATTACTTTGTGCCATCTTGTGTCACCTCCTGACACTTTTATTTTGTGTCAGGATACAAAAACTATACGCTCTTTTTAAAAAATATCTTCATCATTTTTATAAGAGTTATCAACAACGATTGTTTCAACTGTTTCAACACATTCATCAACTAATGTATCAAAATCAAATGTTTCTTCAAAAGCGACTGCTTTATAACTTTTTGGTTTTGTTGCAGGTGCTTTAGGTGTAAAAATTGTACAACAATCTTCATGAGGACGAATTGAAATATCATATGTATTGATTTTTTGAGCAATATCAATAATTTCTAATTTATCAAGACATAAAACAGGTCTTAATACAGGAATAGAAATAACTTCATTAATAACATTCATACTATCTAATGTTTGTGAAGCAACTTGCCCAATACTTTCCCCATTAACTAACGCTAAACAATGATTTTTACGCGCTAATTTTTCACCAATACGATACATCATTCTACGCATAACAGTCATTGCATAGCTTTCATCACAATGGTCATAAACAGCGAGTTGTAATTTTGTAAAGTTGACAACATGTACCGTAATTTGACCATGTGTATAATGACGTAATTGATCTACTAAATCGAAAACTTTTTCTCTAGCAAATTCATTTGTATAAGGCGGTGCAGCAAAGTGAACACATTCAATATCCACACCACGTTTTAAAGTTAAATAACCCGCTACCGGCGAATCAATTCCACCTGACAACATTAAAAGTGCTTTTCCACCAATTCCAACTGGATAACCACCTGCACCTTTGATGACATTTGTCATAACATACATGGCATCATGTCTAATTTCAACCGTAACCAGCATTTCTGGATTGTGGACATCGACTTTTAAAGGACGAGCAACATGATGGAAAACATGTCCAGCAATTTCTCTGTTGATATCTTGCGATTTTTTAGGGTATGTTTTATCACTACGTTTTGTGTTGATTTTAAATGTTGTTTTTGTATCATCATTGATCATTTGCGCAATGGCATCTTTGACAACATCTAAATCTTTTGGAAATTTATAAGCATTTGAAAATGAATGAATTCCAAAAACTGTTTTTAATTTTTCATTTACCGCTAAATGATCTGCCCCGTTTAAATAAATATAAAGACGATCATACTGTAATTGATATTGAAGTTGAGGAAATTCAAAAAGAATTTCCTTTGTATTTTTTAATAACTTTTGTGTAAATAATTTTCTATTTTTTCCTTTTGTTGTGAGTTCACCAAAACGAACAACAATATAATTTGCTTCCATAATCTACCTCTGTTTTTTTATTGAATTTAACACTTCTTTTAGACAATAAATAAATTTATCAATTTCTTCTTCTTTTGTCAAATCACTAATACTTACGCGTAAAGCACTTCTTGCCACTTCATCACTTAAATGAAGTTGTTGCATCACTCTTGAAATATCACTTGTTTTAGAAGAACAAGCACTCCTTGTAGAAATCAAAATATCTTTTTCTTCTAAAGCATGTAAAACAACTTCTGGTTTATAGCCAATACATGAAAAATTAACAATATGACTTGAAGCCTTTCCTTGTGTATTAATGACTACATTTTCAATTTGTGAAAGTTCATGAATTAAATACGCATTTAATTTTTTTACATATTCTTCTTTTTGTGTAAAGTTTTCTAACGCTAATCTTAATGTTTTCGCAAAAACAATATACGTACAAGCATTACTTGTTCCACCACGTAAACCAAATTCTTGTTGTCCTCCATTAATTAAAGGAACAAGTGTTGTCGAATGATTTTTATAAAGAAGTCCACTTCCTTTTAATCCATTGATTTTATGTGCTGAAAAAGAAGCACAATCAATTCCAGTTAAATCAAGTGGTAATTTTCCTAAAGATTGAACCATATCTACATGGAATTTAATAAGCGGATGTTCTTTAATAACTTTCTTAATTTCTTCAATTGGTTGAATCGATCCCACTTCATTATTAATATGCATAACACTTACTAAAATCGTATCTTCTCTAATATTGTTTTTTAAATCATCAATTGAAATATGTCCACTATGATCTACTGGTAAATAGGTCACATCAAAGCCAAAAACTTCTTCCAATTCCTTACATGCTTCATAAACCGAAGAATGTTCAATAGAAGTCGTAATAATATGTTTTCCTCTATTTTGATATTGAAAAGCAATTCCTTTAATTGCCATATTATTTGCTTCACTTCCACAACTTGTAAAAATGATTTCTTCATCTTTTACATGTAACATACTTGCAATAAGGCTTCTTGATTTTTCTAACAACCGATTAACTTCAATTCCTTGACTATAAATACTATCTGCATTATAAAAATATTTTTCTAAAAGTTGTTCATGTGTTTTAATAACCTCTTTATTAAAAGGTGTTGTTGCCGCATAATCTAGATATATCATATTTCCCTCCATACTCTATTTTATTCTCTTTTTTTTAACCTGTGCCTCTTCGTAAAAAAGTCCTAGGCATTTTTAGGACTTTTTTTATTAACGAGCATTTCGTAAGAATCCGGTTTGATTTTTTCAATAATATCTACCGCTGTTGATAAAGCTTTTGTATACTCACCATTTCGATAAAGTAATTCTGCTTTTGTAAGTTCTGTATTGACTTCTAAAAATGAAGAACGATAACGATTTCCAAAAATAATCGCATCTTCAACCATTTCAGCAGTCACAATTAAATTATGCACATTATCATAAAGTTTATAAATAACATCACGTGCAGCATCTACTTGCATTGAAAGGCTCTTTAAGTCGATTGGTCTTTGACGAATGAAATTCAAAATAGCATCTGCTTTTTGATAAGAATCATCAATATAATCTTGATAAGACTCACTAATCATTGGTAAATGTTTATTACGAATTTCTGATTTGATTTCAAGTAAAACAATATTAATATTATCAAGTTCATCAAGGGCTCTTTTTTCTTGAATTTTTAATGATTCTGCAAGTTCATTATGTTTAATTAAAGAATCATTGAAAGGCTTACTATTTGTCGTAATTCTTTCAAAATTATCAATCATATCTTGATAAGAAAAATCTTTACTTTCAATAATTTCAGTCACATCATTTAAATCATCTAAAACCTTTTGAAATTCTTTATAATCATCTTCAATAGTAATCTTATAATCACTTAAAATATAATTCTTTTCTAAATCTTTGATTTCTTCTCGTGTCTTTATAAGACCACTGTCAATTGTACTTACATATTTGTAACAAGCATCTCTTTTTTCTTCATAAAGAGCATAAGCATTTTGTTCCTTTTCAAAATCAGCATTTAAAAGATTCATATCCTCCGTCATAACTTCAATATTTTGACCTACATTTTCTAGATTTAAATCTTTAATTGCTTGCGAAGTCAAATTTAAATCACTTTCAATTTTTTCAATGCGTAAAGTTGCTTTCATCCTTTCAACCGCAAAATCCTTTTGCATCATTTCGTCCATAATTGTTTTTAATTCATTTAAACGTTTTGGTAAGTATTGACGTGTAACAGAAATATAAGTGGGAAGATCTCTTAAGTTTGCTTCTAAATCATCAATATCTTTAGAGACTTTTTCTGTATATTGTTTAGCTTCTTCAAATTGTTGATTATTCATATAATCTTCTAGCTGTACAAATTGTTGATCTATATTATGGAATACATCTTGTAATTTAGGGACATAATCTTCTACTTTAAAACGAATTTGTGAATAATGATCATTTGTTTCACGATATTTTTCTTTAACTTTAATAATTTCTAAACGTTGTATGTTTTCGATTTCTGTAATAACTTCAATATCTTTTAAAAGCTGTTTTGAATCTTTTTCATATTGTGTTACTCCACTTTCTAATTTAGACATTTTCTTTTGAACACCATGTAATTTACGATAGTAAAGGGCTTCATCAACTTCATTGATTAAAGGTGTAATTTCGTCATTAAGTGTGTCAGACAATTTCGAAAACTGTTCTTCATAAAGTTCATATTTATCTTGAAGTTCTGGCATATTTTTGGCTATCCCTTTAACTCTTCCTAAACGATACTGTAAAGGTAAAGATTTGATTGCATTGATTCTATTTTCTAAATCTACAATTTGTTTACGATAATGTTTAAGCTTTAATAAACGGTAAATTATAAGCAAAGCGATGACAATCAAAACAATTGACACAATCGCAATAAACATTTTTAATCCTATAATATTTATGACTTTATTAATATATTCCATAGACCTTAACCTCTTTTAATACATTTTACTGTTTAATTATACCATAGTGTCTTATTCTTGTCTAAAATTTATTTTGTTTTGATGTTTCCTTAAAAATGCCTAATGAAGCCACAAAAATACATAAAAAACCTATTAAAATCATCCAATCAAAACTTTCTTTTAAAAAGCAAAGCGAAAAGATATAAGTAAATAGCGGATTAAAAGCCATAAAAAAGCTTGTTGAAAAAGGACCAATTTTTTTAATTGAAAAAAAAAAAACGCTTTGAATAAAAGCATAGCCTACTCCTGAGGATAAAACAAAAAGCCAAAATGGAAAATGGTGAATATGAAAAAATAATGTTTCATTTTGTAATAAAAGAAAAACAGTTAATTCAACAAACGCAACAAAAAACATATAAAAATTATAAATAAAGAGATCTTGTTTTACAGATCTTAAACGATAATTTCCAAGGTTATAAAATACTAAGGCTCCTAACATCATAAAAAAGCTTATATTTAAAGTAGAAAAATCAAAATGGATTGTCAAAAAAAAGCCTAATAAAATAAAAAACAAAAGCCCTACTTTTTTTAGATTCCAATGTTGTTGTTTAAAAGTAATAATTGCCATAATAAGTGGTGATAAACAATTTAGTGTTGCTACCTGTGAACCTTTAATAGTTTTTAAAGCAAGATATGTCATCATAAAATTTAAAACATTGATAAGATTTGTATTAATCACTATTTGTTTCAAAGAAGCTTTTTCAAATGGAATCTTCTTAAAATATATATATACCAATAAAGAAAGCATCGAGAATAATATTTTTAAATAGACTAAAAACAAAGGGTTGAACGATGTATAATTATATTTCGTTATAATGATATTTAAACCCCAAATTGCATTTGCTAGAAAAAGCAGTATATAAATCACAAAACCACCCTTTTTTAGTGTAAACAAAAGAAAGGTTTATTAATCAAAATGTTGTCTAATAAACCTTTCATCATTCTTTAATTGTTGTTTTAAATCATCTAAAGACGCAAATTTTCTTTCATCACGTACTCTAAACATAAAATCCACATCCACTTCTTCTCCATAAATATCTTGATCAAAATCAAAAACATTTACTTCTAAAGAAATCTTTGTAATTTCTCCTACCGTTGGATTTAAACCTACATTAGCCATTCCAAGATAACGTTTACCATCATGATAAAAATAAACGCCATAAACACCTTTTTTTAAAATAACATAATGTCCTGCATCTACATTAGCTGTAGGAAAACCAATCTTTCGTCCATTTTGTAAACCATAAATGACTTTTCCAGAAATACGATAAGGACGACTTAAAAGTCGATTTGCTTGTTCCAGTTGTCCCTCTTCTAATTTATTTCTAATAAAAGAGGACGATACTTTAACCCCATCCACATCATACTCTTCAATAACATCTACCCCAAAATTTTCTCTTTGCACGTTTTTTAAAAAAGTGGTGTCCCCTTGACCCTTTTTACCAAAATGAAAATCAAAACCACAAACAAGATATTCAATATTATTTTTATAAAGATAGCTTTCTAAAAATAGAGATGGTAAATATTGAGAGATTTCTTGATTAAATTCAATAATAAAGAAATAGTCAAATCCTCTTTCATCTAAAATATCAATTTTCCCTTGCAATGACATCAAATATTTAAAATCCTTTTTTCCTAAAACTTCTTTAGGATGGCATGAAAAAGTCATCATTGCTTTTTTCATATTCTTCTCTTGTGAGATTTTTTCAACACGTTTTAATAATTGTTGGTGACCTAAATGAACACCATCAAAATAGCCAATTGCACAAACGGAAGGTTCTAATTGATAAGATGAGTCAGGTTTCAAATAAAATACTTTCATTACCATAGCCCTCTTACATTTTTTAAATAGCCTTCACCATTTGCTTCATAAATCGCTAAAATGTGTTTGTTTTCATCACAAATAGCTACTTGACCTGTCAAATCACTTTTAATCATTTTTCCATGATAGACAACTGTTGGATCTTTTAAAATCAATTTAGGATAATTATCTAATGCTTCATCAAGTGATAAAAGCTTAAAACAATCTTGTTGTAAATCTTCTAATGTATAACAGCTTTCCAAAGAAAAATTTCCAGAAACAATACGTGTTAAATGTGACATATGTCCTGGATAGCCTAACTTTTTAGCGATATCTACACATAAAGAACGAATATATGTTCCCTTTGAACATTTAACATCAAAGACAATTTCATTTTTATCAAAAGAAACGAGTTGAATCATCATAATTTCAATATCTCTTTCTTTGATTTCTACCTCTTCTCCATTTCTGGCATACTCATATAATTTCTTTCCATTTACTTTAATTGCTGAATAAATTGGTGGTTTTTGTTTTGAGTGTCCTAAAAAAGAATTGAGTACTTCTTCTACTTGTTCCTTCGAAATTTCACCAACTTCTCTTTCTTCAAGAACTTTTCCACTAGCATCATACGTATCTGTACTTTTACCAAGAGATAAAGTTGCACGATAAACTTTACTATCACTCATTAAAAATTGAATTGCTTTTGTTGCTTTATTTACACATACAACAAGCACACCTGTTGCATCTGGATCCAATGTTCCACAATGTCCAACTTTTTTTGTATGTAATTTTTTTCTAACAATACCGACAATATCATGACTTGTATAACCTGCCGGTTTATTAATTAATAATATTCCATCCATTTTTATCACCTTTTCCATTTTAACAAATTCCTTCTTTCTTGCAAAGAATTCTTTATACTCTTTTGAAAACAGCGATAAGATTATTAATCAAGAAAATAAGAATATCCATCACTACAACTGTTGCACCTACAGGTGTTGAAAACAAAATTGACAAAACAATTCCTATAAGTGCCCCTAACACTGATAAAATTGCCGAATAAATAACAACCCCTTTAAAACTTACCATGACACGCATAGCTGAAAGAGCCGGAAAAATAAGAAGTGCGCTAATTAATAAAGAACCTACTAATTTCATAGCTAAAACAATAATTATAGCTGTAATAACCGCAATAAATAAATTATAGATTTCTGCTTTTGAACCTGTTGCTTTCATGAAATTTTCATCAAATGTTACTGCAAAAATACGATTATAAAAGAAAATATAAAATCCTACAACAAGTAAAGACATAATGACACAGACCACTACTTCTGATTTAGTTAAAGTAAGTAACGTCGTTGAACCAAATAAAGTCGAGCAAACGTCTCCTGAAACATTCGTCGATGTTGAAAAAATATTCATCAATAAATAACCAATTGCGAGTGATCCTACAGAAAACATTGCTACTGCTGCATCCCCTTTGATTTTTGTGTTTTGTCCTGTTCTAAGTAATAAAACAGCAGCAATGATTGTAATAATCATAATAAATGGTGTTTGCATACTTAAATTTAAGACGGTTGCAATCGCCATTGCTCCAAAAGCAACATGAGAAAGACCATCCCCAATAAATGAAAAACGTTTTAATACTAAAGATACACCAAAAAGTGATGAGCACAAAGCAATTAAAACACCAACGATCAATGCATATTGAACAAAGGGGTAAGATAGATAATAACTAAATGTTTCGATAATTGACATCGTCTTTCATTTCCTTTCCATATGTATTCATAAATTCTTCTTTTTTAGCATAAACATAATCATTTTTTCTTAAATATAAAACATGGGTTGCTTCTTCTAATACCGATAAATCATGACTCACCATGATAATTGCCATTCCTTTTTTATTCAGTTCTTTCAACATTTCATAAAATTCTTTTGTTACTTGCGGATCAAGTCCTGTTGTTGGTTCATCAAGAAAAAGAATTTTATCTGTTGCACATAAAGCTCTTGCCAGCAAAACACGTTGTTGTTGTCCACCTGAAAGTTCACGATAGCTGCGTTTGGCAAGTGAATCGACTTTAAGTTTTTTCATTTCTAAAAGGGCTCTTTCTTTTTCATTTTTGCGATAAAAAGGTCGTAAAGACATTTTAGAAAGATTGCCTGATAGCACAACTTCCATAACCGTTGCTGGAAAATCTTTTTGCAGTACTGTTTGTTGTGGTAAATATCCTATTTCTTTACGGGTGATTCCTTGTCCAAATTCAATATTTCCCGCTTTTTTATCAACTAAGCCAAGTAACGTTTTCATTAAAGTGCTTTTTCCTGCTCCATTTTCACCTACAATGCACAGATAATCATGTTCATGAACCTCAAAATTAATATTTTCTAAAAGTGTTTCTCCTGCATATCCAACACTTAAATTTTGACATTTAATATACGCCATATTTTCTCACCTATTCCAAACATTTTTTTAAAACTTTTAAATTGTGCTTCATTGCTTTTAAATAACTATACCCCTGATCAATTTGTTCCTGTTTGACCGATTGCAATGAATCTAATGTTACAATTTTTTGATTTTTATTTTTTGTACAATTAATAATTGTTTTTGCCATTTTTTTATCTGACTGATCAACCACAACAACATAAGATAAATTCAATTCATCTATTTTAGAAGCTAAGAAAGTGACCGTAGAAAAACTTGCTTCTGTTTCTGCTGAACATCCCGGAAAAGCTGCATAATAATTTAAAGAATAATCATTCATCAGATAACGAAATGGAAAACGATCCGCAAAAACAAGTGTTTTTGTTTTTGAATTATCTACAGTATCTTGATATTGTTGTTGTAAGTCATCTATTTCTTTTAAATAACTTTTTGTATTTTTTTGATAAATGTCTTTATGTTTTTGATCCATTTTTTGAATCTCATTAGATAAAGATTCAATTGCTTGATGTGCGTTTTTTAAAGAGAGCCACAAATGTTCATCATATTCTGTTTCATTTTCATCCTCATGATCATGTTCTTCTACACCTTCTAAATGTTCTTCCTCTTTAAGGCGATCTTTTAAAACATCCATCAAAGAAATCATTTTTACATCTTTATTCTTGGCTTCTTTAATCGCATCATTGACCCATGATTCCGACTCTCCACCAATGCATACAAATAAATCCGCTGAGGATATTTGAACAATATCTTGAACAGTGGGTTGATAATTATGAAGATCAACTCCATTTTTTATAATTAGAGATAAATCAAAACTACTATTTTCTTTACCAATAATTTGTTGTAGCCAATCGTATTGAACATATGTTGTACAAACAACTTTTATTTTTTTATTATCTACTTTATTCGCTGTACATCCTGTCATCATCAAAAGACAAAGACAAGATATTAATAGGATTTTTAATTTTTTCATTGTTTTTCCCTACATTCTTTACATAATCCACTAATTGTTGATGCATCACATTCAAGATAAAAATGATAATCATTTTCTAAAGTATTGACGAGTTTTTTCATTAAATCACTTTCCACATGAATTATTTTTCCACATTTACAACATTGTAAATGAAGATGTTCATGACAATGCGATACATCTTGGTTGACACGATACATAAAAACATCATTATGTCCTGTTTTAAATTTTGTCAGTATACCTTCATCCACAAACTGGTCTAAATTACGATAAATAGTAGAGAGATTTACTGTTTTTCCTTGTTCTACGATATATTCATATAAATGATGTGCTGTAAAACTTTGATCACAACATTGTTTGATATATTGATCAATCATCTTTGACAATTTTGTTTTATATTTCATAAAATCACCTCAATTTGCAAATCAATTGCATTTTATCATTTTTCACCCATTTGTCAACAAATATGCAAATCATTTGCAAAAGGGAAAATATATATTCAATTATTATAGATCGATATCCTCTCAACAATTTTTAGATTACATCTATAAAATTCCATCAAAATTTAAAGTAATAAAAAAACCATCCGAAGATGGTTAATCATGTATAAAGACCATATCTCTTAAAGAAACAAGATTATAAATATTTTTAACATCTTCTAATTGAAGATTTATACAGCCATGTGATCCTCTTGTTTTATAAAGTTCAGGTGTCCAGTTTGCCCAATCACTACGATTCATATAATGATAGCCTGTTCCTGTCCATGTAATTCTCACCCAATATTTTGTAGGTGTTTTATAATCAGCACCTGTCAAAGTATATTCTAATTTCTTATCTTTAATATACCAGCATCCTGTTTTTGTTGAACGAGTTGCATCACTAGGAAGTCCTGTAACACATTTTGCACTATAAACAACTTGTCCATTTTGGAAAACATAAACCATTTGTTCGGAAATATCAACTTCACTATATGTTTGTGTATTGTAATCCTCTTCAGGATTTTCATAATTCATCTTGTATGCTTTATTTTTATAAATTGGCTCCAATTTTGTAAGCAACTTTTTAGAGTTTTCTTTTGATTGTTTGCTTAAATAAGCATTCACATCTGCTTCTTTGCTTTCAGCAGTAATAGCATTATAAATTTGTTCAACTGTTTGACTATAATCAATTTGCCAACCATAATCTCCACCAGAAACTTGTAAAATTTCACCTGTATGAGATTTAAAACTACGTGTTTTCCCAACTGTTTTATATTTTAAACAGAAGCTTTCTACCCAAGATGACATTTTATCTTTATCGACAGAAACAGAAGCATCATCATCGATAACTAACCATTCTTTAATGTCTGTTGGTTGAATTGTTTCATAATGCTTTTTACCCATATCAAAGCGAATCCATTTCAATAAATAATTATTATATGTTTTTAATTCTTTCGTAATCGCTTCATCATTACTATAGAATTGTGGTTTTAAATAGACATCACCTTTTTCTAAATTAACCTTTGTTGATAAAGTAGAAAGCGCTTTTTCTACATAAGTATAAAACTTTTCCGTATCTAACTGATTACCTAAATTTTCTTTAACAATTTTACCTGACTTTGTTTTTTTATCATATTCAACATAGGCACTTTGTGGCGCTGTAATTTGATATTGATCTCCTCCAGCCACTAAAAATGATTGTGATAAATTTTGAACAAGCAAATCTTTGTTATAGGATACATCAAACGCTACATCAAAATCTTCCCCTGTCATAATCTTATAAAAGGAAAAAAGGCCATGTGTTTTCTTGAAACAGTTTTCTAGTTGATCCTCATATTTTGCAGATAAATCAATATCTTTTCCTTTTAATTCATATTTAGCCTTATTTCTTCCATTAATAACTAGAACATGGTTTTTCAAATCCGTTTCTACAGTTGCTTTTGCCTCTGCTAAAGTCATTCCTGAAACATCAATCCCACCAACCGTAGTATTAGGATAGAACTTGTTTGAATATAAAATTGTAATAATAAAAATAAGTATAAAAATAGCAATAACAACACTTATAACAATTTTTCCCTGTTTTGTTATTTTTAAATTCATGATTTTTTCTTTCATAAATCAACATCCCCTATTGCTTAGATATTCTATAACTTTCTTTTCTTTCTGTCAAAGAAAACTACTCATCCTTTACATCTATTTCTAATCCTAATTCACGAGGTAAAAAACGTGGGCAGACATTTTCTGAAGATGTAATAACTGAAGCCGCTAATTTCGTTCCAATTTCTACAGAATCTTTTAAATCTTTACCATAAGTAAGTCCAATAGTAAGTCCTGCGCAAAAAGCATCTCCTGCGCCTGTTGTGTCTCTTACCGTTACCTTTTTAGCTGGACAAATACCTTTATTTCCTAAATGGTCTGCATAAATACTTCCTTTACTTCCCATCGTAACAACCATTGATTTAATAGCTCCCGCTGCCACTTTTTGAGAAATAATTTCACATAAATCTTTAGGACTTTTTTTACTATAATTTTCCGCAAAGAAAATGCCAGCTTCTAATTCATTACAAACTAAACAATCAAATTGTTGTAATAAATCACGTCTTTCTACTGCAAGTGTCATATTAGAAATAACCCCAAATACTTTTTTATTATATTTTTTAGAATAATCTAAAATTACCTTGATAATTTCAGGAGCAATATCCGCTTCTAAAACAATTGAATCACAATCCTTAAATATTTCATCGCCTTTTTCCTTCACTAAATCTAAAATTGGCATCAAATTAGGTCTTTGTGAAATTGACCCTGCCAAATCTCCATCATTAGAAAAAACAGCTAACCAAGTCCCCATTCCTTCTGGAATTTGTTGAACATATTTTGTATTGACTTTATGTCGTTGTAATTTATGAATAACTTCTTGTCCTAATGCACTTTCATCAACAATTGATAAAAATGTTGGACGTAATTCAACATTGGCAATATCTTCTACAACATTTCGACTAACTCCACCATGAATATATTTAATATGTCCTGCATTTCTTCCAGTTGGAATATATGCATCAATTGGAAAACCTTTAATATCAACAAAAACTGCACCTATAACTACAATACCCATCTTTCTTTTCTCTCTTTCTTTTTGTCTTTTTATAATATAACAAAAAATAAAAAACAAGAAAAGATTCTTTCTTGTTTTTATTGATTATTTTCTTTCATAACACCAACTAGTGGGTGTGGTTTATAACATTCTTCTAAATATTTTATTTCCTCATCCGTTAATTTTAAATCACATGCCTTACAAGCTGTATCAATATGACTTAATTTAGTTGCACCAACAACCGGTGAGGTTACTTTAGACATTAACCAAGCTAAAGAAATTTCTGACATTGAACAATTTCTTTTTTTGGCAAGTTCTTCGACTCTTTGAATAATGACAAGATCTTCTTTTTCACTTTCATCATATTTACCTTTAGCATAGGCATCTTCTTTTAATCTTTTAGATGTTTCTCCAGGATGTCTTGAAAGTCTTCCAGAAGCAAGTGAGCTGTATGGTGTCATAGAAACACCCATTAAATCACAATAAGGTTTCATTTCTCTTTCTTCTTCTCTAAAGATTAGATTGTAATGTCCTTGAATGGATTGGAAAGTTGCCCAACCATTGTTTTTAGCAATTTCATTAGCTCTAGCAATTTGCCAAGCAAAACAATTAGAAACCCCAATTGCTCTTACTTTTTTTGATTTGACAAGATCATTTAAGATTTCCATTGTTTCTTCAATTGGTGTTATATTATCCCAACGATGAAGAATATAAAGATCCACATAATCCATTTGTAATCTTTTTAAACTATTATTTAAACATGTTTCAATATGTTCTCGAGCACTGACTCCTTGATCGATTTGTTCTTGGCTACGTGGCATAAATTTAGTCGCAATAACAACATCTTCTCTTTTTGAAAATTCTTTGATAGCACGTCCTAAATATTCTTCTGATGTTCCACCTTGATATCCCATTGCTGTATCAAAGAAGTTGATTCCTTGGTCAAGAGCATGTTTAATGATTTTTTTAGATTCTTCATAAGGAAGTGTCCAAGAATGCATTCCTGCTTGTGGATTACCAAATCCCATACAGCCTAAACATACTTTTGAAACTTTAATATCTGTCTTACCTAAATTAACGTATTCCATATTTCCTCCTATATTTGATGTCTAATCACATCTTTTAATGTAAATGTTCCATTTTCAAATTCATAAATAAAAATACAACAGTTTCCAAATCCTTTTTTTAATTCTTCCATTGGATCTTGGAAAGCTCTTAAAAAGTTAAAACAAGCCCCACTATGGCTCACGGCTAAAACACTATGATGATCATCTTTACTCATAATTTCTGTTAGAGTTTTTACCATACGATCTCTTGTGGTATTGGAAGATTCCCCCTTAAATTGTAAATAAAATGTTTCGCAATCCTTTGGTGTTAAATGAGAATTTAATCTTTCACTTTCTCCTTCTAACTCTCCATAATAGTTTTCTTTTAAACCTTTAGTACGCACATAAGGCATATCTGTTACAAGCTCTAACGTATCACAACATCTTTCACTCGTACTTGAATAAGCATGATCAAAAGTAATATTATGATCTTTAAACCATTTTCCCGCAACTTTCGCTTGTTTGATTCCTAATTCTGTAAGTGGTGAATCACACCATCCTTGAATCTTATGTTGTAAATTAAATAATGTTTGTCCATGGCGCATTAAATAAAGTGTCTTTTTCATACAATTCCCTTCTTTCATTCTTATTGTAACACGCTTAAAAAAAAGAGTAATTTATAATTAAATTACTCTGTCAACAAATTGACAAAAAAGACTATTTGTCAATTTTATATGGATTTGTTGTACAATCACTTCCTTGAAATAAATCATCCATTCCAAGTCCTCGCATTTGGGTAATCATTTTTGCCATTTCTTCTACAGGGACTTTCATATCTGATAAAATCCATGACAAAGTCATTGCACTTGAAGCATTTGCATGATATATCGTTGCAAATTTTAAGGCATCTGGCATTGGCTTTTTACCATAAAGTTGTTGATGCCATTTTAAATCAAATTCCTCACAATGTTTAGGAATGTACTCCTTTAAACAATTTTGTCCATCCATTAAGCATGCTTGTTTTAAAAAGGTTTGATAGTGTTTCATATGTTCAAAAGATTCAATGAGTGATTCATAGAAATTAAGATTTGGATTTTGTCCATTAAAATGATTAATAATTTTATGATTATAAATATATTGAATTAAATCATTTTTATCTAAGAAATGATTATAAAATGTTTGTCTACTAACTCCTGTTGTTTCCAAGAGATCCTTGACTGTTATTTGAGATAAGTCTTTTTTGTGGCATAAATCTAACAAACCATTTGCAAGTATTTCTTTAATATCAATTGCCATAAAAATACTCCTTTCTTAGCTTGAAAACATTATACCATAAAATCCTGTTTTTAAATAACTTCAAATTTTGTCCATGCGTTTGATTTATAACGATAATAGAAAATAATCGCACGGATTGTCCAATCACCACACATCGCAAGAGCAATACCAATAACTCCCAGATGAAGTCCTAAAGCAAGAATAATAGATAAGACAAGTCTTCCACCAACCGTTGAAGCAATTGAAACAATCATCGTAAATTTGACATCTCCGGTAGCTCTTAATCCTTGAGATAGAGGTCCAGAAAGCGGGAAAACTACTGTATTGGCAATATTATGAATAACGACAAGAATAATGATCAAATGTTTTGTTTCATCTGCAAGATTATAGAATTGTAAGATAAATGGTGTAATCGCTAAAACAAGTACATTCCAAGCAATGGAAAAAACAAGTGACCATTTGATAAGTTTAGAAAAATAAAATTTTGCTTGATCTATATCTTTGGCACCCATACATTGTCCAATAACGGTAATAAAGACAGGCCCCATTGCTGAACCAACAAGTGCTGCTAATGACCAAATACTTTGGGCAACCCCATTGGCTGCAATTTGATAGGTTCCAAACATCGCTACAATTGAACTTAAAGCCACCTTAACAAGTTGGAAAATCCCATTTTCGACCCCATTAGGAATCGCAATATTTAAAATACGTTTGAGCATCTTTCCATCAAATTTAAAGATATCTTTTGAATCATAGTAAGCTTCCAATTTTTTATTGAAACATAAAACAGTGATAATGATTGCTGAAAAAACACGAGAAATAAGTGAAGGATAGGCAACCCCTGCAACCCCTGCTTTTAAAACATAAACACCAATAATATTTCCCACAACGTTGATAATATTTGCAACAAATGAAATATACATTGTTACTTTGGTTTTAGCCATCGAACGATATAAAGCCGCTCCTGCATTATAAATAGCCAGCGCTGGATAAGAATATGCTGAAATACGTAAATATGTCACACACGCATCCATAACATCTGATTCAACTTTACCAAATAGTAACCCTAAAAGTTGTTTATTAAAAATCAATACAAGTATTGATAAAATAATTGAAAAAACAATGGAAAACATCAATAACTGACTTGATGATAAAATTGTTCTTTTTTTATCTTTATTACCAATATATTGACTAACAACAATAGCTCCTCCCGAAGCAAGTGCAGTAAATAAATAGATAAAAATTGTATTAAATTGATTGACCAATGATACTCCTGAAACTGCTGCTTCCCCACAACTACTTACGACAAAAGTATCGACAATTCCAACAAGCATAACCAGCAATTGTTCAAAAAACAAAGTAACGATCATACCTCTTAATTCTTTATTTGAAAACATTTTCATTTCTCCCCCTTGTCTTCATTATAAAAAAAGAAGCATAAAAAGTTAAATGCTTCTTTTATAGTTTCTATCATGCTTTTCAAGCATTATAAATCCCATATCTTTATTTCCTGATACGGATTTGTCTTTGCTAAGGCAATCTTAGTAACTTTTCCATAAAAAGGTTCAAAATGGTGATTTATGATCTTAAATGCTTGATTTGTTTGATGTTCGCTTAGTTTTCTACTTATAGAAACATGAGGTACAAAGTGATACGGTAAATAGCGATTCTTTTGTGAGATAGATACATATTCATTAAAAGTTTGATGAATATTTAAAATCAACTGATTTAAAAATTCATTATATACAGGTAATAAATAAAGCGTTGATTTTTGAAAACAACCTAGCGAAGCAAAATAGAGCTCTTGACTCGTTTCTTTTTCAAAGAGCAGATTTGCTTGTTCAATGAATTTCTTTTCCTCTATTTCTTTATAAGTCGCAATTGTTAGATGAAAAGGAATATGATGATCTTCTAAATAATTTTGATGGAGTTCTTTTTCGACTTGTTTATTTAAAAAAGAAAACTTTTGATTTGTTTTTTCATCAAAATACAAAGCTAAATGATACATTCTATTTTTCAATATATTCCTTTTCTAAGTTAAATCCTCTACCTTGAACTTCATGAACATTTGAAATAATCATAAACGCATCTTCATCAATAGATTTTACAAGTCTTTCAACTTGGACAAGTTCTCTTGTCGAAATGACATTAATTAAAACTTCTGTATTTTCTAATAAATAGCCTGTTTGTCCATGAAGCATTGTCACTCCACGATCGACATTCGTTAAAATAGCCTTTCTAATTTCTTCATATTTTGAAGAAATAATTTTAACTTCAATTTTTTGAGCACCCATTACTAAAATTTTATCAATAACCATTGTATAAATGAAAATTAAAACAATTCCATAAAGACATTGTCTAACATCAGAAAAGCCAAATTGTGCAAGTACAATTATCGTATCAAAAACATACATCGAAATAGAAACAGGAATTTTAAATAGTTTATTTAAAATAAGGGGTGGAATATCCATACCTCCTGTTGAAGCCCCTGCTTTAATAACGATAGCGATCGCAACACCAACCAAAACACCCGCAAAAAGTGTATTAATTAAAATATCATCAGTTAAATAAAAATCTTGAAAAGAAAATTCAAAAACACCTAGAATAAATGGATAATAAAATGTTGAAATAAGTGTTTGTAAAGCAAACTTCTTTCCTAAAATAAGTGCACCAATAATAAAAACAATAAAATTAAAAATAAAAGTAAATAATGAAATTGGCAAATGAAAATAATGATTTAAAAATAAAGAAATACCTGTTGTCCCACCACTTAATAAATGTCCTGGTACAATAAATAGAATAACTGCAAGTGCAAGCAACGTATTTCCAAGTAATATACTAAGAATATCTTTTTTATTTGTTTTCATAAATTCCTCCATAAAAAAACCACACTGTTTTTCCCTAACAATGTGGATCAAAGCCTTCGCTTAATACGTTTGTATTATAGCATATACAAAATTCTTGTCTAGAATTTTGTATAAAAATAAAAACAATATATCAATATTTGTATAAATAAAATTAACGGAATACCTATATAAAATTTCACATGTTGCGTTTTATGATGAAAACAATACATACCTAAATAGCTTCCTAAACTTCCACCTATCAAAGCGATAACAAGTAGAGTATTTTCAGAAATACGATATTTTTGTTTTTTAGCTTTTGCTTTATCAAGACCCATGATAACAAATCCTAATACATTTATCATTACTAAATAAATCATCAACAATCTCCTAATGAATACTGACATATTGTTTCTTTAATAACATAATAGTTCATCTGTGTAACAACTATATCATCTAACGTGCAATGAAACAAATAACTTAAAGCACATAAATGTTCTAAATTAGGTAACGATTTTCCTTTTAACCACTTATAGATACTTTGTTTACAAGAAAGTCCTAAATAATCTTGAATATCTTGAACACGATATCCATTTTCATCCATATATTTTTGTATTTTCTTACCTGTTTCTTCTAAATTAATATAAGGATACATTGTGTCCTCCTTTATAATTTTTTTATAATTCTTTTCATATGACACTCAAAAATAACGTACATTCCAAAAAAGATAGCTTCTGAACATACAGCAATCGAAAACATCAACATAACCAACGCCGCTAAAGGACCATAAACATTGCTATAATCAACAATAGAAAAATAAATAGATAAAATACCAATAATTAATTCTATCAAGATTGTCGCCACTACTGTTCCTTTAATCGTATCTAAAAAATCAACATTTTGATCAGGAATGATTTTATATAATAAAAATAAAATAACAAAAATAATGATAAATAAGAATAAAACTCTTGTTATAAAATTATGTTGATCAATAAAGATAATCTTAAAAAACGGAAAAATAATCAATAAAGAAATCACTGCAAGTATTAAAATAAAGATAAGAATAGTTTTTAAAAAAGTAATCCCTTGGTCTATAAAAAATGGGTATTCTTTATCATTAGGAAACATATTTTTAGAAATACGATGTAATTGATAGAAACCCCTACTTACAACAAATAAAGAAGCAATTAAAGTTGTTAATGTCGTAATTGATAAAGAACGCGGTTCAATCAATTGAATGACCATTTCTGTAACATCCGGTCTTAAATAGTAAGATAAGATTTCTTGTGCTGTTTTGATATCTAATGGAAAAAACGGTGTAAAAAACGTCAATAGAGTACAAATAGGGATAATAGAAAGAATCATATAATAAGCAAATGATAACGCTGATGCTGGTGGCACTTTATAACGATAATCAAGATAATGCCCATAGACTAAATCAAAAATTTTTCTCATTTTCTCCATAATCATCCCTCCTGTTGATAGTATACCACATTCTAAATGAAAAAAGCTCCTAAGAGCTTTTATCCATTATATTTCAATACAAAATAATTTTTCTTTCCTCGACGAATTACTGTTTTGCTTTGTCCAAAAGCATCTTCTTTTTTAACAGTAAATTCTAAATCTTTAATACGTTCACCATTGATTAAAACAGATCCCCCATTAACAAATTCTCTAGCTTCTCTTTTACTTTTAGCTGCTCCCACTAAAATTAAAGCATCTAAAATATTCATTTCATTTTCTTCAGTTTCTACTGTTGGTACACCTTCAAAAGCAACATCAACTTGTTCCAATGTTAAGTTTTGAATTTGACCAGAGAATAATGTTTGTGAAACTTGAACTGCTTCTTCATAGGCTTCTTCACCATGTAAGAATGTAATAACTTCTCTAGCTAAAGCTTTATGAGCTTCTCTTAAATGAGGTTGTGTTTTATTTTTTTCTTCTAATTCCATAATTTCTTTTGGTGTTAAGAAAGTTAAGAATTTTAAGTAATCAATAACTTTATCATCTTCTGAATTAATAAAGAATTGATACATTTCATAAGGTGATGTTTTTTCTCGATCTAACCAAATTGCTTTCCCATTTGTTTTACCAAATTTTGTTCCATCACTTTTAGTTAAAAGTGGCATTGTAAATCCATAGGCTTCTTTACCAGTTTTCTTTCTGATTAATTCAATACCAGCAGTAATATTTCCCCATTGGTCTTGTCCAGCAACTTGTAATTGACAATTTTTATTTTCATGTAACCAATAGAAATCCATTGCTTGCATAATCATATAAGAAAATTCAGTATAAGTAATTCCTAAATCTAATCTTCTTTTAACAATGTCTTTATTTAACATGTAATTAACATTGAAATATTTACCATAATCTCTTAAAAAGTCAATAAAGTTCAAATCTTTTGACCAGTCATAGTTATTGACCACTTCAAAGCCAAAAATCTTTTGAGCTTGTGCTTTTAAACAATCAAAGTTATGTTGAACTTGTTCTTTTGTAATCATTGGTCTTTCTGTATCAGGTTTAGGATCACCAATTAATCCTGTTGCTCCCCCAACTAATAAAATTGGGTTATGTCCAGCATCTTTTAATCTTTTACTAATTAAAAATGATGAAAAGTGTCCAATGTGTAAACTATCTCCTGTTGGATCAGTCCCAATATAGAAAGTTAACCCTCCATTATTTAATTTTTCTTCAATTTCTGGAGAACTGACATCTTTAATTAATCCTCTCCAAACTAATTCATCATAAATTTTCATAATTTCCTCCTTAAAATAAAAAACTCATTCCCATAGGAACGAGTTGATCGCGGTACCATCCTAAATTCATGTCAAAGACATACACTCAAGTAGATAACGGCTTGCACCGTCTAAGCTTTGCACTTAGAAGCTCCAGAGTGTATTCATATTATCTCTTGGCTTGTTTCCACCAACCACAAGCTCTCTATAACAATCCAATAATACTACTTGTCTCCTTCATTGCTGTAACTACATCATATTAAATTTTAAATTTAAAGTCAAGCAAATACAAAAATAAACCACCAGTGTGGTTTATTGAATCGTTGATTTACGATAAATATTTGTATAACCTACGCATACTTCTTTTGTTTCTAATTCTTCTTGATTTAAAATTTTAGTAAGTAAACGTACAGCTAAAGCCCCCATATCATAAATTGGAAGATGAATTGTTGATAATGATGGTCTACAAATAAGTGAATAGCTTGTATCCATCATAGCCATAACTTCCATATCATCTGGAATACTTATGTTATTATCGATAGCTGCATTGACAACAGCTACACCTTCTTTATCATAACTTGCAAAAACTAAATCGTGTTTATGATTTCTAAAATGTTCTACAAATTGAGTATAGCTTTCTTCATAGTGAGTTGAAGTATTAATAACTTGTGTTGCTTCATCAAATGGTAGTTGATGATTTTGATAAGCTTTTTTCATTCCTTCAATTAAATCAACAGTACGAATAAGATTTTGTTGAGGACTGACGAAAATAATATCATTTTTTCCTTTTTCAAGATAATTATTTACGATATCATATGTAATCTTTTGCGCATCGACATAAACGGAACCAATTGATTCATCACTTACTTGCATTCCGATAACAACAGCTGGAATACTATGTTTTTTAACAAGTTCAATTTGTTGATCAATGTTATCATTATTAAATAAAATGACACCGTCTGCTCTGGTACGAATGACTTTTTCTATAACATCATCCATTGGACCATTTCCAATATCATCTGTTGTATAGATCGTAATATTGTAATCCAATGTTCTACCAGCATCACCAATACCACCAATCATATCTTTTACATGAGCAAATAATGATTGTGGGAAGATAATAGCAATTGTTGTTGTTTTATTTGTTGCAAGACCACGCGCAATTTGATTAGGTTTGAAGTTTAATTCATCAATAACCTTCATAACCTTTTCTTTAGTTTTTTCACGAACAACTGATGATCCATTAATAACACGAGATACAGTTGCAAGAGAAACTCCAGCTTCTCTTGCAACATCATAAATCGTTGCTTTTTTCATTAGTCTTTTAAATCATCAATAATGACATTTAGATCATCTTCAATGTCATTAATTTCATCTTCTAAATCAGAAAAATCATCAAATTCTTGTTCGCTCATTTTTTCTTTTACATCGTTAATTTTATCATTTACTTGGACAATTACATTATCAACTTGATCTTTTAACTTAGAATATTGGTCGCTGTCTTGTAATTTAGTTACAACATCATCAAATTTATCTTTTAATTCATTTAATTTAACTAAAGAACTTTCTTTAAATTCATCAACATCAAATTCATCAACTGATTTTTTAATACTATCAATTGTTTCACTAATTAATTTTTGATAGTCTTCTACAGTCATTTCTTTAGCACTATCAAGAGTTTCTTTACCCTTACCTTTTAATTCTTCTCTTAATTCACTACCTTTTTTTGGTGCTAGTAACATTCCAGCAAGAGCACCAATTCCTAAAGTTGTTAAAAATCTTCCTAATTTCATATTATCTCACCTTTCTATTTTTTCTTAATAAAGCTCATCATCATTTTCAATGGATTAAACTTTGGTCTTTGAGGATCAAAGAACTTTGCAACTGTTTCTACAGGCGCATTTAATAAGTCTAATTTGTAATTGACATCATCTAAGACTTTATCAACTCTTTTCAATGTATCTTGTGCCATTTCAACAGTATCCCCTGTTTGTTTAATTGCTGTTGATGTACGAATAAATAACACCCCTAAAGCAACTAAACAAAATGCACCTGCTAAAATTAAAACACAGTAACAAATGTCCATTGTTGTCATAAACATCCCTCTACTTTCTTTAATAATTGTACCATAATTTACTCTTTTTATATAGATTTTTTGGCTTCAATCAACATTTCTTCAAATTTATAAATATCTTTACTACTCATAAATAAGAATACACAGTTATCATATTGCATTAATTCTTTAACACCAGCTTCATCTTCAGTAATGACTTTAGCACGTGCACTATTTTTTGAAATATCATAGATATCAATATCAATACCATCTTCATGTTTTGCATTTTCTGGGAATGGACAGAAGTATGGATAATCTGCTTTATCCATTTCTTGAGCAAATTCTTTAGCGAAACGCGCTCCCCTTGAAAAACGGTCTGGTTGGAAAATGGCAACGATTTTTTTACCAGGATATCTTACTCTTGTTGCTTCAATAACATATTTGATTGCAGTTGGATGATGTGCATAATCATCAACAAAAACATTATTTCCTTGAGTTTTTACAGTATAACGACGTTTTGTTCCTTTAAATGTTTGAAGTTTACTTAAAATATATTCATAAGACATATCTTCTAAATAACCAAGAGTAATGATTGCTAGTGAGTTATATAACATATGCATTCCAAATAATGGTATGTTGAAATGTCCAAATAATTCTTGATGAATGTAAACATCAAAAGATAAACCTTGTGGCGTTTCTAATACATTAACCGCACGAACATCATTTTTTTCTCCTAAACCGAATCTTAAAACGTGTTTTTCAAAATGAATTTTTTTGATATTTGGATCATCACCCCAAACAATAACTGTTTTCTTAACTTGTTTTGCAAATTGTTCAAATGATTGAATATATCTTTCAAGATTACCGAAATAATCAACATGATCTAATTCAATGTTATTTATAATAGCGTAATCTGGATGATAATGTAAGAAATGATCTTGGAATTCACATGTTTCTGAAATAAAATATTTACTTCCTACTTGTCCATGACCTGTCCCATCACCAATTAAAACAGATGTTTTATCAAAATCTTCAAATAAATGATAAGCCATACCTGTTGTTGTTGTTTTCCCATGTGTTCCTGCAACAGCAATAGAAACATAATGTTCCATAAAGTCAGCTAAGAAATCATAATATCTTGTACATTTAACATTTGGGTTTTCTAAAGCGGCTTTGACTTCTTCATTAGATTCATCAAAAGCATTACCAATAATTACATGATAACCATCCTTTATATTATCTTTATTGAATGAATAAATTGGAATATTTCTCTTTCTCAATTCATCTTCAATAAATATATATTTATCAATATCACTTCCAGCAACTTCGTTCCCTAATTCATATAAAATTGTTGCTAGTGGAGCCATTCCTGACCCTTTAATTCCTATAAAATAATACATAATTGTCACCTCGGTAACTATTCTATCACAAATTGATTTCTTTTTCTTTGTTAAGAGAATATTTTTTAAAAAAAACGAGCTTTGCCCGTTTTAAAGATTTATGTAATCTAAACTCCTAAACTAATACGAATACATTTATTAATACGTTCCATTTCTAAAGGGGTCAATTCTCCTATTTTTCTAATAAGTCTGGATTTATCAATGGTCCTCATTTGTTCTAATAAAGCAATTGAATTTTCTTTTAAATCATCACGTGATTTAATAAATGTATGCGTTGGAATATTTTTCTTTTTTGATGATGTTAAAGGTGAAATAATAATTGTTGTACTAAAACGATTTCCACTATCATTTTGAATTACAACGACAGGACGTATTCCAGATTGTTCACTTCCTACACCTACACTTAAATCAGCATAAAATAAGTCTCCTCTTTTAACTTCCATAAAATTCATCCTTTCTTAATGTATTTTTATTATATAATTTTGACTTGACTAAATTTGTCAATTTTAAGGAGCCTAACAACTATTTTTCTTTATAAGTTTAAACCACATTTTTTGAATTATACCAAAAAAACGAGCTTTCGCTCGTTTAAATAATATAAATATCTTTTGTAAAAGAATTCAATACCTGACATCCATCTTTGGTAACCATCACCAAGTCTTCAACACGAACACCAAAGTCTCCTTCTAAATACACACCTGGCTCAATCGAAAAAATCATTCCTTCTTCAACTTCCATATCATTTACTGAAGAAACATCGCCATATTCATGCACATCACGTCCAATAAAATGACCTAAGCGATGAGTAAAATATTGACCATACCCTTCATCACTGATGACTTTTCTAGCACATTTATCAATATCAGATAATTTAACACCTGGTTTAATCATTGCTTCTGCAGCTTCATTGGCATTTTTAACAATTTCATAAACTTTCATTTCATCTTCACGGATTCCACCATAGAAAAATGTTCGCGTCATATCAGAACAATAACCTTTATAAATACATCCCATATCAATTAAAACACAGTCACCTTTTCTTAAAAGCGTATCATCGTTTTCATGATGTGGATCAGCCGCATTTTTACCAAAAGCAACAATTGCCCCATAACAAGTAGCATGGTGATTAAAAAATAATTCATCTAATTTCTTAGCAAGTTGTTTTTCACTGACACCTTCTTGAATAAATGGAATTATTTCTTCCATGACAGCATCGTTGATTTTACTTGATTCAATCATTAAAACTTGTTCTTGTAAATCTTTTTTCATACGTACAAGATCAACACATGGTGAAGCATTGATATATTTTGCATTTGGTAGTTTTTTCATTAGATCTAACAAGAAATGGGAAGCCCAGTTTTTATCAATTCCAATTCTTCCTGGAAAATGCATTTCATCAACAATTGTTTGAATAGCATCTTGTCCATCTTTATGCCAAACAATATTAACATCTAAATCATCTTCTAAATAAAATAAATCGTTCATAAATAATGTATGATTTCCATGTTTTGAAACCATGAAAACAAACATTCGTTCATGAGGATCATTATAATATCCTGTACAATAAGCAATAGATTGAGGATCACTTATTAAAAAGTAATCCAATCTTGCTTCTTCCATTAAATCAAGTATTTCTTGTATACGATCGTTATTCATCTTTTAAAACTCCAATACCTAATTCTTTTAATTGATCTTCTTCTACACTATTTGGTGCTTTAGACATTGGACATGTCGCACTGGCATTTTTAGGGAAAGCAATAACATCTCTAATAGAATCACTTTCAGTAAGTAACATGGCAAGACGATCTAATCCTAAAGCAAATCCTCCATGAGGTGGTGTCCCATATTTTAAAGCATCAACAAACCAACCAAATTTATTTCTTACTTGTTCATCTGTTAAACTTAAAGCTTTAAAAGCTCTTTGTTGTAAATCTTGTTCATAAATACGTTGAGAACCTCCACCAAGTTCAAAACCATTTAAGACAATATCATAAGCATCAGCAAGACAATTTGCTGGATCTGTATCAATTTTATCTAAATCTGATTCTTTAGGTCTTGTAAATGGATGATGCATTGCATAATATCTTTGAGTTTCATCATCGTATTCAAACATTGGGAAATCAACTACCCATAATAATCCTAATTCTTTTGGATCATATAAATTTAATTCTTTTCCTAAATGATTACGTAAAGCAGCTAAAGCATCACAAACAACCATATATTTTATATCCGATACAAATAATAATAAGTCGTTATCTTCTCCGTTCATTGCTTCAATTAATCTTTGCATTTGTTCTTCACTAAAGAATTTAGCAATTGGTCCTTCACCTACACCATTGTTTACTTTTAACCAAGCAAGACCTTTTGCTTTATATGTTTTTGCAAGCTCAGTTAATTGATCAATTTTCTTTCTCGAATAATCACTTGCATGATTTTTAACATTAATTCCTTTAACATATCCATTATTTTCTAAAGCTGATTTAAATACCATAAAATCAACATCTTTAACAACTTCATTTAAGTTGACAAGTTTCATATCAAAACGAATATCTGGTTTATCAATACCATATGTTTCCATTGCTTCATGCCAAGTCATACGTGGAAGTGGTAACTTGACATCAACACCTTTTACATCTTTGATAACTTTAGCCACCATATTTTCACCGACTTCAATGATTTCATCTGTCGTCATAAATGACATTTCAACATCGACTTGAGTAAATTCTGGTTGACGATCTGCTCTTAAATCTTCATCTCTAAAGCAACGAGCAATTTGGTAATATTTTTCAAAACCAGCAACCATCAATAATTGTTTAAATAATTGAGGTGATTGTGGTAAAGCATAGAAATCACCATGATGTACACGTGAAGGCACTAAGAAATCCCTTGCTCCTTCAGGAGTCGATCTATTTAAATAAGGTGTTTCAATATCTACAAAATCATGACTATCTAAGTATTCTCTAATACTTCTTGTAATTTTATGTCTTGTTAGAATTTTATTTTGCATAACAGGTCTTCTTAAATCAAGATAACGATATTGCATTCTTGTTTCTTCTAAAGCATCTGTATCATCTGCAACAATAATTGGTGTCGTATTGGCCGTATTGATGATTTTGATTTCTGATGCATCAACTTCAATATCTCCTGTAGGCATATTTGGATTTTTACTAGAACGTTCTACAACTGTTCCTTTAACATATAAAATATATTCATTTTTAATATCTTTAGAAATGTTTTCCATTTCTTCATTAATAATGATTTGTGTAATTCCATAACGGTCTCTTAAATCAATAAATACAAGAGCTCCTAAATTTCTCTTTTTAGCAACCCATCCTTTTAATTCAACTGTTTGTCCAACATTTTCTAAACGAAGTTCACCGTTATTATGTGTTCTATTCATGTTCATGTCCCCCATTTAAATGATTTTCAATATGTGCCAAAATATTTTCTAATGGCACAACTTCTTGTTCTTTATCATGATTACATTTAATATTAACTACTTCATTTTTTACTTCTTCTTCCCCTAAAATAATAGAAAAATGAGCATTGAAACGATCTGCTGATTTAAATTGTCCTTTTAAACCACGAGATACATGATCCATTTCACATGTAAATCCATTTGCTCTTAACATCGCAATAATTTGCATAGCAAGATCTTTTGCTTCTTCACCTAAAGGCATAATATAACAATCTAAACCATCTTCTTCATCATCTAAGGCAAGAAGAAGTCTTTCCATACCAAAGGCAAAACCAACACCAGGTGTTGCTGGTCCACCAATTTCTTCAATTAAACCATTGTAGCGTCCGCCACCACCAACAGTAGCTCCCGCACCTAATTTTGGATCATCAGAAATAATTTCAAAAACAGTATGAGAATAATAATCTAATCCTCTTACTAGGTTTGTATCGATGACATAATCAATTTCTAAATCATCTAATAAAGAACATACTTTATTAAAATGTTCCTTTGCGCTTTCACTTAAATAATCAATTGTTTTTGGTGCTGTTTTCATAGCTGGATGTTTCGCATCCACTTTACAATCTAAAATACGTAAAGGATTCTTTTCAAAACGTGCTTTACAATCTCCGCATAATTCATCTAAATGCCCTCTAAAATGATTTTTTAAAGCTTCACGATAAGCATCTCTTGATTCA
Organism: Bacillota bacterium; assembly: GCA_030540195.1. Lineage (GTDB taxonomy): Bacteria > Bacillota_I > Bacilli_A > Erysipelotrichales > Coprobacillaceae > Faecalibacillus. The sequence goes on from JAUNWT010000004.1 coordinate 52,525, forward strand.
TCATCCCCTAAAGAGTTGATATGAAGTGTAACATTTTGAAGTCCTAATGCTTCAACAACAGTCACTGCCATAAGCATACATTCAACATCTACATAAGGTGATTCAACACCTAACATTTCTACTCCAAATTGGTGGAATTGTCTTTGTCGACCATTTTGTGGTCTTTCATATCTAAACATTGGTCCCATATAATAAACTTTTTGTAGTTTTTCTGGTAAACCATACATTTTATTTTCTACATAAGCTCTTGCAATACCAGCAGTTCCTTCTGGTCTAAGTGAAATATATCTTCCTTTTTTATCTTGGAAAGTATACATTTCTTTAGAAACAACATCACTTGTATCTCCTACAGCTCTGTTAAATAATTCAGCATGTTCGAAAATTGGTGTTCTCATTTCTTTGACATTATAATTAGCGGCAATCGTTCTTAACAATTGTTCTAATTTAATCCATTTTTCACTTTGTCCTGGTAAAATATCTACCGTACCTCTTGGTGCACTATATCCCATTATTTTTCCTCCTTAAAATATAAAAACGCCCTCATAAGGACGTTTCAACGCGGTACCACCTTAATTCGTATTTTCATACGCACTTTCATCTTAACGCGATTAACGATTACTCTTTTCAAGTAATTCCTCACAAGTGTCCCATAGCTTCCATACAAAGATTTTCACCAACCATCTTCTCTCTAACTATTTCCACTATTTAATCTTGCTCAATGGATTACAAAGATTATATAAAATAATGACTAAAAAATCAATTCCTATTTTAGCATCTATAGTATACCACGTTTTTTAATCATTTATGTCTCAAATTTGTCTCATTTTTGTTTCATTTTTGAAAGACGATACTCTTCTACAATAAATTGTGACAAATCTTCTTTTAAACTATGGTTATCATAATAAACAAGACGTGTTTTCTTCTTTCTAGCAATATCATTCAATTTTAAAAGACAACTTTCAACGGGTTTTGTTTTTTCATTTTGACTATAAACAACAAGAAGCTGATAGAAACGTTCTACCAGCTTTTTGCCAACTTGATCATTATATAAAATATTTATTGCACGACGATCAATCATTATAAATCAATATCACATAAGTCAGAAGCATATCCAATATAACTTGCAGGTGTCATATCTAATAAAGTTTGACGATCCTCATCTGATAAAACATCTAATCCTTTCGCAAATTCCATAATTGCTTCTTGTGAAATATTTTTACCTCTTGTAAGTTCTTTTAATTGATCATAAGCATCAGAAATACCATATTTTCTAAGCATTGTTTGAATTGGCTCAGCAAGAACTTCCCATTTTTCATTTAAGTCAGCTGCAAGTTTATCTTTATTAACCACACATTTAGCTAAACCATTTGTTGTTTCACTAATTGCTTGTAAAGAATAACCAAAAGCTAAACCAATATTTCTTTGACTTGAACTATCTGATAAATCTCTTTGCATACGTGATCTAGGTAATTTATTTGATAAACCAACACAAATATTATTAGACATATCAACATTTGCTTCTGAGTTTTCAAAACGAATTGGATTGACTTTATGAGGCATTGTACTACTTCCTACTTCTCCTTTTACAGGAATTTGTTTGAAGTATTCCATAGAAATATATAGCCACATATCAACATCAAAATCTACTAACACATTATTGAAATGACGGATACCATCTAGAATATGACATGTATAATCATGACTTTCAATTTGTGTTGTTAAAGGATTGTAAGTTAATCCTAAATATTCTTCTACAAATTTTTTATTAAGAGTTTGCCAATCTAATTGAGGAAATGCTGTTAAAATAGCACTATAGTTTCCTGTTGCCCCATTAAATTTAGCTTTAATTTTAATATTTTCAATATTTTCAATGCTTGAAGTAAAACGATAAGCATAAACCTTAAATTCTTTACCAATTGTTGTTGGTGTAGCAGGTTGACCATGTGTATGAGCTAACATCGCATCATTTTTATGTTCAACAGCCCATTTATTAATAACAGCAGTAAATTCTTTTGCTTTCTTCAACCAAACATCATTTAAACCATGTTTGATCATACAAGCATAAGATGTATTATTAATATCTTCTGAAGTACATCCAATATGAACAAAACTGATTAAATAATCATATCCCATATCTTTTAATTGATTTCCAATGAAATATTCTACTGCTTTAACATCATGTCTTGTAATAGCTTCAATATCTTTGATTGCTTTAAAAGAATCATAATTGAAATCTTTTGAAATAGCTTCAATTTGTCCTAAATTATCTTTGTTGAATTTAGAAAGTACATCACTTTCCACATTTTCAATTAAGAATTTTAACCATTGAATTTCAACAAAAACACGATATTTCACTAAAGCATATTCAGAAAAATATTCACCTAAAGCATCTTTAATACCTGCATAACGTCCATCTAAAGGACTTAATGTAAAACATTCAAATTGTTGTTTATCCATTCTATTTACCACCTCTAAAATAATTTACACCAGCTTCAAATAATTTTTGATCCATTTCACCATAAACATTTTTAAAACGGTTTTCTCCTTGACGTTCACTATGTCCCATCTTACCAAGAACACGACCATCACGAGAAACAATACCTTCAATAGCATACATTGAACCATTAGGATTATATGGTGTTTGCATTGTAACTTTACGATTAGGGTCAACATATTGAGAGAATACTTGTCCATTAGCAAATAATTCATCAATAACTTCTTTAGGAGCAACAAAACGTCCTTCTCCATGAGAAATAGGAATAACATGAACATCTCCCACATTGACATTAGCAAGCCATGGTGATTTAACAGAACCAATACGTGTATCTACAAATTGAGATAAGTGACGACCAATGGTATTGAATGTAAGAGTTGCATCATTTTCAGACATATCTCTAATTTCACCATATGGAAGTAATCCTAATTTAATAAGTGCTTGGAATCCATTACAAATACCAATCATTAAACCATCTCTATTATCTAATAAATCACTAATTGCTGCTTTTAATCTTGGATTTCTTAAAACTGTTGCAATAAATTTACCTGAACCTTCAGGTTCATCACCAGCAGAGAATCCTCCTGGTATCATCACAATATTAGCACGTTTGATAGCATTTTCCAATTCATCAATCGATGTTTTTAACATTTCTTCTGTTTTATTTCTAATTAAGACAAGTTCAACTTTTGCCCCTGCTTTTTCAAAAGCACGTTTTGAATCATATTCACAGTTTGTTCCTGGGAACACTGGAATAACAACTAAAGGTGTTTCAATATATTGTTTTGCTTTTAACGTTGATCTTGTTTTACATTCGGCAACTTTAATATCTTGTGTAGGTGCTTTTTCTCTTGTTGGATAAACACTTTCCAATGGTGCTTTATTGATTGCATAAGCTTCTTGAATAGAAATTGTATCCATTCCATAAGAGAATTTTTCACTATCATTTAAAGTAGCCACTACTCTATAATCTAAACCTACTAGATCTTTTTCAGATTTCACTTCAACAATAATATTTCCATAATTCTTTTCAACATAAGAAGCAAGTGAATGATCTGTATTGAAAGCAGCTCCTAAACCATTACCAAAAGCCATTTTACAAACAGCTTCGATTACACCACCATCTTTAACTGTATATGCTGAATAAATTTTCTTTTGTTTCATTAAATCTTGGATAGCATCATATTGTTTTTGTAAATGATCAAAATCAAAGACTCTAAATTGATCTTTTTTAATTTGAACTTCCGCTAAAATATGTCCTGCTTCTTTTGCTTCTGGTGTCATAACATCATGAACATCACTTGCTGTAATCGCAAAAGAAACAAGTGTTGGTGGAACTGAAATATTTTCAAATGTTCCTGACATCGAATCTTTACCACCAATTGATGGAAGTTTTAATTCTTGTTGAACACGATTAGCTCCAAGTAAAGCAGCTAATGGTTTACCCCAACGTTTTGGATCATCCAATAATTTTTCAAAATATTCTTGGAATGAAAAACGAATTGTATGATAATTTCCACCCATTGCAACAATCTTAGCTACACTTTCAACAACAGCATACATAGCACCATGATATGGTGACCATTTAGAAATTTTTGGATTATAACCATAAGCCATTAATGAAGCAGTTGTTGTTTCTTTTCCTAAAACAGGAATTAAAGCAGCCATACCTTCTGTTTCTGTGTGATATGTACGTCCACCATAAGGAGATAAAACTGTACCATTTCCAATAGATGAGTCAAATCTTTCAACAAGACCTTTTTGTGAAGCAACAGATAATCTTGATAATACTTCTTTTGTTGTACCAACAAAATCATTTCTTTCTTCTTCATCAAAAGGTGTACTTTCAAAGTTTGGTAATTCAACTTCAATATTTTGATAACGTTTTGCCCCTGCAGCATCTAAGAAATCACGAGAAATATTAACAATATCTTTACCCATGTGTTTCATTACTAAACGATTTGTATCTGTAACAGTTGCCACTTGAACAACTTCTAAGTTTTCTTTTGCACATTCTTCTTTAATGAAATCAACATCATAGTCATTGACAACAATTGCCATACGTTCTTGTGATTCACTAATAGCAAGTTCTGTTCCTGTTAAACCATCATATTTTTTCAAAACAGCATCTAAATCAATATCAAGTCCTGGAGCAAGTTCACCAACGGCAACACAAACTCCACCAGCTCCAAAGTCATTACATCTAACAACTTTTTCTGAGACGGCTTTATTTCTAAATAATCTTTGAATTTTTCTTTCTTCAACTGGATTTCCTTTTTGAACTTCAGCACCTGCTGTTTCAATTGATTTTACGTCATGAGATTTTGAAGAACCAGTAGCACCACCGATACCATCACGTCCTGTACGTCCACCAATTAATAAGACGATTTGTCCATTTTGTGGTTCTAAACGTTTTACTTGTTCTTTTGGTGCAGCAGCTACAACAGCTCCTACTTCCATACGTTTAGCGATATAACCTTCATCGTAGATTTCATGAACATAGCCAGTTGTTAAACCAATTTGGTTACCATAACTTGAAAAACCATGTGCTGCTTCTTGACAAATTTTTCTTTGAGGTAATTTACCTGGAGTAGTTTCAGCTAATGTTTTTCTTGGATCACCAGCTCCAGTAATACGCATTGATTGGTATACGTAAGCACGTCCTGAAAGTGGATCACGAATAGCCCCACCTAAACATGTAGCAGCTCCCCCAAAAGGTTCGATTTCTGTAGGATGGTTATGTGTTTCATTTTTAAACATTAATAACCATTGTTCATCTCCTTGATTTGTATGAACAGTAATCTCAATAGAACATGCATTAATTTCTTCAGAAACTTCCATATCATCAAGATATCCTTTTTTACGAAGTTCTTTCATTGAAATAGTTGCAAGATCCATTAAAGTAAGAGGTCTTGTTGTATTTACTCCATAAACGGCATGTCTACTTGTTTTATAGCTTTCAATATCTTTTTCTAAGATTTCTTTAAAAGCCCCACTTTGAATATCGATATCTGTAATAACTGTCGCAAATGTTGTATGACGACAGTGATCTGACCAATATGTATCTAATACTTTGATTTCTGTTTCAGTAGGATCTCTATGTTCTTCATTTTTAAAGTAATCTTGTGTTACTTTTAAATCATCAAGATTCATAGCCATTCCATTATCTTTTAAGAATTGATTTAATCCTGCTTCATCTAAATCATTAAATCCAGTTAAAGTTGGTACAGGTTTAATATCAGGTGTTTCATCATTTAAATGTTCTGGTTTTTCTAAAGAAGCAATTCTTTGATCAACAGGGTTAATTAAATAATGTTTAATTTGATTTAAAACATCTTCATTTTTATCAATGTCTACTACAATAAGTTTGGCACATCTTACTTTTGTTGAAGATGTTCCTGTTAGAATTTGGAAACATTGTTCGCATGAATCAGCACGTTGGTCATATTGACCAGGTAAAAATTCAATTGCGAAGACAGATTCTTTTTCATTCATTGGAAATGTTTCATCATAAACATGATCCACCATTGGTTCAGCAAGAATTGTATTAATTCCTTGTTGTAAGATTTCTTCACTAATTCCTTGTACATCATAACGATGAACAATACGAAGTGAATGAATCGTTAAACCTAATTGTTCAACGAGGTTTGTTTGAATTTCATGCGCTTCTGTTGCGTATTCTTTTCTTTTTTCTACATAAATTCTTCTTACATTTGTCATAGAGTTCTCTCCTATCTAAGTCCAATATCATGACGATAGTACATACCATCGAATGTAATAATTGTAGCAGTTTCATAGACTTTCGCAAGTGCTTCTTGTAAATTTGCCCCTCTTGCACATACATTTAAAACACGTCCACCATTTGTCACAAGTTTACCATCTTTTAAAGCTGTTCCTGCATGGAAAACAACAATATCATCACTTACTTTGTCAATATTTTTAATTTCAATTCCTTTTTCATATTTACCTGGATAACCTCCACTTGCTAGAACAAGACAAGCCACATGGTCATCTGACCACTTAACATCAACTTGATCTAAAGTATAAGTTGCACAAGCATCCATGATTTCATAAAGATCACTTTCTAAACGAAGAAGGATGGATTGTGTTTCAGGATCACCAAAACGAACATTAAATTCAAGTACTTTTGCTTGATTATTTTCAATCATTAAACCAATGAAAACAACCCCACGATAATCCATTTCATCTTCTTTAAGTCCTTGCATAAATGGATCAAGAATATCTTTTTTCAAGACTTCATCCATACCTTCTGGTAAAAATGGATTTGGAGAAACAGTTCCCATACCACCTGTATTAGGTCCTTTATTTCCATCAAAGATTTGTTTATGATCTTTTGCTGAAACCATTGGTACAATTGTTTTACCATCTGTAAAACAAAGTAAAGAACATTCAAATCCTGTTAAGAATTCTTCTAATACAACTTTACTTCCGGCACCATCTAAAGCACCATCAACCATCATTTCTTTTAAAGTAGAAATGGCATCTTCTTTATTTTCAACAATGACAACACCTTTTCCAGCAGCTAAACCATCTGCTTTGATTACTAAAGGAAAATCAAAGTGATCAACTTCTTTACAAGCTTTTTCAAAGTCTGTGACTTCAACATATTTTGCTGTAGGAATATGATGTCTAATCATAAAATCTTTAGAGAAAGCTTTGCTTCCTTCTAAAGTTGCTGCTTTTTTTTGAGGGCCAAAAGCTTTATAACCTGCTTTTTCAATATCATCAGCAAGACCATTACATAAAGGAACTTCTGGACCAATAACTGTTAAATCGATTTGATTTTTTTGAATAAAATCAACAATAAATTCATTATCTTCTACTGAACCAGGTACACATGTACCTAAACTTGCAATCCCAGGATTTCCTGGAATTGCATAAAGTTCAGTTACTTTTGGACTTTGTTTTAATTTATAAGCAATCGCATGTTCACGACCACCACTACCGATTACAAGAACTTTCATATAAGCCTCCTAGTGTCTAAAGTGTCTATATCCACTAAATACCATAGGGATATTTTTTTCGTTACATAAATCAATTGAATCTTGATCTCTAATTGAACCACCTGGTTGAATGATTGCTTGAACACCTGCATCTGCAGCTACTTGAACACAGTCATTGAATGGGAAGAAAGCATCTGAAGCAAGTACTGAACCTTTGAAATCTTTATCAGGATTATTATGAATTGCATTTTCTAAAGCCCATACTCTTGATGTTTGTCCTCCACCAATAGCAAGTGTTACACCATTTTTAACAATACAGATTGCATTTGATTTGACATATTTAACAACTTTCATACCAAATTCCATATCTGTAAGTTGTTCTTTTGTAGGTTGAGCATTTGTCACAACTTTCATTTCATCAATCATTTTTGTATTTAATTCTTGAACTAATACTTTTCCTTCAAGATATTTAATATCGTATTTAGCACCACGTGCATCTATGTTTTTAAGTTTTAAAATACGTAAGTTTTTCTTTTTCTTTAAGATTTCTAAAGCATCATCATCAAAATCTGGTGCAGCTACGATTTCTAAGAAAATCTTATGCATTTGTTCAGCTGTTGCTTTATCAATTTTATAGTTAACAGCAACGATTCCACCAAAGATAGATTGAGGATCTGCTTCATAAGCTTTCATATAAGAATCATAACCTGTATCACCAATAGCAACACCACAAGGAGTTGAATGTTTGATGGCAGCTGTAACGATTTGATCCCCAAATTCTCTAACAAGTGCTACAGCTCCATATAAATCGTTTACATTGTTAAATGAAATTTCTTTACCATGAAGTTGTTCATAATCTAATAAAGATTTTTGAACATAGTTATCTTCATATTTATTAGCTGCTTGTTGAGAGTTTTCACCATAACGTAAATGTTCTACTTTCTTTAATGAAAGATTTAATGTATCTGGGAATTGATCTCCTACTTGATCTGCAAAGTATCTTGAAATCATTGCATCATAAGCACCTGTCATAGAAAATGCTTTATAAGCAAGATTCATTCTGAAATCAAAATCAGTTGTATCATTTTTAATTGCATCTAAAACATTGTCATAATCTTTTGGATCCGTAACGATTAAAACATCTTTAAAGTTTTTAGCTGCTGAACGGATCATTGATGGTCCACCAATATCAATATTTTCAATCATATCTGGTAAATCTTTACCAGCTTTTAAAGCTTTTTCAAATTCATATAAGTTGACACATACTAAATCAATTGGATGAATACCATGCTTTTTAATTGTTTCAACATGACTAGGTAAATCACGACGATATAAAAGTCCTCCATGAACCATTGGATGAAGTGTTTTAACACGTCCATCTAACATTTCAGGAAATCCTGTTACATCATCAATTGCAATACAAGAAACTCCATTTTCTTGTAAAACTTTCATTGTACCTCCTGTTGATACAATTTCAAAACCTAATTCTACTAATCCTTTAGCAAAATCAACAACCCCATCTTTATTTGTAACTGAAATTAAAGCTCTTTTCATTTAAATTACCTTTGCCTTTCCATCAATTATTTTTATCTTATTATCACAATATAGCCCTACAACTTCTGGTAGTAATTTATGTTCAATCTCTAACACCCTTTTTTGAATATCCTCCGCTGTGTCTAAATCCGATATATCACAAGCAACTTGTTTAATAATCGGTCCCCCATCGACAATATTTGAAACAAAGTGCACGGTTGCCCCCGAAACCTTTGCACCACGTTGTAATATAGCTTCATGAACATGCATTCCATACATCCCTGGTCCACAAAAAGAAGGAATAAGAGAAGGATGAATGTTCATAATTTTATTTGGATATGCATCAATTAACTCATCCGTTAAAATTGCTAGATAACCCGCTAAGACAATAAAATCAATATTTCTTTCTTTTAACATCTTTACAATCAAAGCATCATCTTTTTTGACAACTGCTGTTTCAATACCGGCATCTTTGGCTCTTTGTAACCCATAAGCCTTTTGACGATTAGAAAGAACAAGAGCGATTTCACCATTGATCTTTCCTTCGTTTTTTGCATCAATAATAGATTGTAAATCTGTTCCTCCACCAGAAACAAAGACCGCAAATTTTAGCATAGATCCACGCCCTTATCTCCTTCAACGATATTTCCAACAACATAGCATTTATCTCCTGCTTCTTCAATAGCTTTCATTGTTGCTTCAACATCTTCTGGATTAACTGCAATTACCATACCAAGACCCATATTGAATGTGTTATACATCATATGTTCTTCAATATTTCCATTTTTTTGAATTAAATCAAATAAAGCTGGTACTGGATAACTCTCTTTTTTAATAACAGCTCTTACATTTTCAGGAAGCATTCTTGGAACATTTTCAAAGAAACCTCCACCTGTAATATGAGAGCATCCTTTAATTCTAACACCCGCATTTTTTACATTTTTTAAAGCTTTTACATAAATACGTGTTGGTTCAATTAAAGCTTCTCCTAAAGTTTTTCCTAATTCATCATAGTATGTATCTAATGATTCTTTTGTCATTTCAAACACTTTTCTAACAAGTGAAAAACCATTTGAATGAACGCCACTTGAAGCAATACCAATAAGTGTATCTCCCGCTTTAATTGTTGAACCATCAATAATATCTTTTTTATCAACAACACCTACGGCAAAACCAGCTAAATCATAATCATCTTCAGGCATTAAACCTGGATGTTCAGCTGTTTCACCACCAACTAAAGCACATTCAGATTGTAAACATCCTTCTGCAACACCACTTACGATTGAAGCAATCTTTTCAGGATAGTTTTTACCACAAGCAATATAGTCTAAGAAGAAAAGTGGTTCTCCTCCAGAACAAGCAATATCATTGACACACATTGCTACAGCATCAATTCCAATTGTATCGTGTTTATCCATCACAAAAGCAAGTTTTACTTTTGTTCCACAACCATCTGTTCCTGATAATAAAACCGGTTCTTCCATATTTTTAATTCCACTTAAATCAAAAGCACCAGCAAAACCACCAAGTCCTCCTAAGACTTCAGGACGCATTGTTTTTTTAACGTGTTCTTTCATTAATTCTACTGATTTATAACCTGCTTCAATATCGACTCCAGCTTTTTTGTAATCCATCTTTGTTCTCCTTAATTATTTATTTTGCATTCTTGCTAAAACAGCTTTATAAGTTTCAATTAAATCTCCAATATCTTGTCTAAATACATCTTTATCATATTTTTGGTTTGTATCAACATCCCATAAACGACATGAATCCGGTGAAATTTCATCAGCTAATAAAATTGTACCATCCGCTGTTTTACCAAATTCAATCTTAAAATCTACAAGTTTTAAATTCATTGATAAGAAGAATTCTTTTAATAATTCATTGATTTTTAATGTTGTTTTTTTGATGTATGCTAATTCTTCTCTTGTTGCAAGTTTTAAAGCAACAGCGTGATCATCATTAATTAATGGATCACCATATTCATCATTTTTATAACTCATTTCAAAGATTGGTTCATCTAAAACAATTCCTTCAGGTGCTCCTAATCTTCTACAGAAAGATCCAGTTGTAATATTTCTAACAATAACTTCTAATGGGAAGATATCTACTTTTTTAACTAAGATATCTCTTTCATTTAATTTTTTAATCATGTGTGTTTTGATTCCAGCTTCTTCTAACATATCAAAGATAATACAAGAGATTGTATTATTTAAAACACCTTTACCTTCAAACTTATCATGCTTAACACCATTTCCTGCTGTTGCATCATCTTTATAATGAATTAAATATTCATCTTCCTTTTCAGTTTTGTAAACTTGTTTTGCTTTTCCTTCATACAATAATTCTGCCATTTTTCTTTTCCCCCTATTTGTATTTTTCTATGACTTCATCGTTAGCTTTCATTGCATCAGCTTCCATTTGTTTTCTTTCTTTAAGTAACCCTTCTTTAATTTCACTATGTTTAATAGCCATAATTTGAAGTGCTAAATAAGCTGCATTTTTACTTCCATTGATTGCAACAGTCGCTACTGGAATACCCGAAGGCATTTGAACAATGGATAATAAAGCATCCATTCCATCTAAATTGCTTCCTGCAATTGGAACACCAATAACAGGTAAAACTGTTTGGCTGGCCACCACACCTGGAAGAGCAGCTGCCATTCCTGCAGCAGTAATAATAACTTCTGTTCCATCTGTTTCTGTTTCTTTAATGAAACTAGAAAGTCCTAAATGCGCTCTATGAGCAGATAAACAACGAACATTCACTTCAACACCATAATTTTTCAAAATCGAAATAGCTGGTTCAACTTTAGGTAAATCAGAAGTTGAACCCATAATAATAGCAACTTTCATCTTTCTCTCCTTTTAGAATAAACCTATAATTTTTCCATCTTCATCAATATCCATATTGACGGCGGCTGGACGTTTTGGAAGTCCTGGCATACGCATAATATCACCAGATATAGCAACCAAGAACCCTGCTCCAGCAGATGGGATAATATCATTGATTTTAACCGTAAATCCTGTTGGTCGACCAAGTAAGGATGCTTGATCAGATAACGAATATTGTGTTTTAGCAACACAAATTGGTAATTGACTTAATCCTTGTTCTGTATATTTTTTAATTTTGTTTTTTGCTTTCTTGGTAAATTCAACACCATCTCCACCATAGATTTCTTTAACGATTGTTTCAATCTTTTCTTCAATTGACAAATCCAAATCATAAAGTGGATGATAATTAGCTTCTTTTGTTTCTAAAATATTTAATAATTTTTCAGCAAGTTCGATTCCACCATCAGCACCTTTTTCCCAAACTTTACTAATAGCTACTTCAACACCTAGCTTCTTACAACATTCATTTAATAATTGAAGTTCCGCTTCTGTATCTGTTGGAAAAGCATTAATAGCAACGATACAAGGTAAATCGAATTTTGCAATATTTTCAATATGTTTTTCTAAGTTTCCTAAACCAGCTTTTAAAGCTTCCAAATTTTCATTTCCTAAATCTTTTTTAGCAACACCACCATGCATTTTTAAAGCACGAACAGTCGCAACAATAACAACTGCTTCAGGATTTAAATTTGCTTGACGACATTTAATATCTAAGAATTTTTCAGCTCCTAAATCAGCACCAAATCCAGCTTCAGTAATCGCATAATCACCTAACTTGATAGCAAGTTGAGTGGCCATAACTGAGTTACATCCATGGGCAATATTTGCGAATGGACCACCATGAACAAAGACTGGTGTATGATCTAAAGTTTGAACTAAATTTGGTTTAATCGCATCTTTTAATAAAAGTGTTACCGCTCCTGTTGCTTCAATATCATCAACAGTAACTGGTTTCCCATCATAAGTATAAGCGACAATCATTTTTGCAGCTCTTTGTTTTAAATCTTCTAAGGAAGTCGCTAAACAAAGAATTGCCATAACTTCACTAGCAACGGTAATATCAAATCCATCTTCACGAGGAACCCCGTTCACTTTACCACCAAGTCCACAAACTGTATGACGTAAAGCACGATCGTTTAAATCAACTACACGTTTCCAAACGATTTGTCTTACATCGATATTAAGTGGATTTCCTTGATGAATGGAATTATCAAGCATGGCTGCAATTAAGTTGTTTGCAGCAGTGATAGCATGAATATCTCCAGTAAAATGAAGGTTAATATCTTCCATTGGAACCACTTGTGCATATCCTCCACCAGCAGCGCCACCTTTGATTCCAAAACATGGCCCAAGTGATGGCTCACGCATTGCAACTACAGATTTCTTTCCTAATTTGTTTAGTGCTTGTGATAATCCAATCATTGTTGTTGTTTTTCCTTCACCAGCAGGTGTTGGATTAATTGCTGTTACTAAGATCAATTTTCCATCTTCGTTTTGATCTAGCTTTTTAATAGCTTCAAGAGAAATCTTTGCTTTATATTTTCCATATAATTCTAAATCATCCTCATCTAAACCAACTTTTTGAGCAACTTCAACAATCGGTTTCATCTTTGCACTTTGTGCAATTTCTACATCAGTTAACATTGTCGTTCATCCTTTCTTTTTTTCTTTTTGATTGATTTTATTAACCACTTCCATTATATTACAAGACAATATGTGAAACTAGTTTTTTCATCCCATCAACCAAAAAAAGAGCCCACTCATCCAGACTATTTTTAGCCCAGACGGTCGACTCTTTTACACGATTATACTCCCTGTGGTTTATTCCACTGCCGTCAGTCGTATAACTTAACTGCATAATACCAAAAAATTATTATTTAATCAACACCAAAATGCTTTTTGTTTTACCTAAAAATCAAATTTATAACATTCTATCATTCTTTTTAATCATTTAATAATTTTTTAAAAAATTATACAATCCATTCTTCTATATCATCTACAATCACAAATTTTTCAAACGCTTTTTTCCTTCTTCTAATAAAGTTTCAAGACGAATATCATTTTCAAAACAATAAACAACCACAAGAACATCTTTTGTAGAATCGCTAACCATAGCACGCGTAGAATCAGACATCGAAGAACCAAAAGCCCCTTCATCATCCACTAAGACAAGCATATTTTCCATATCTAAATATTTTTTCCCGATTCCTTCATATCCTTCACCTTGTTCTGCCTTTTTTAATTGTATTGTTCCTTTAATTTTATCAAGATCATATGAGCCTACTGACAAACCACTTTTAATTGATAAAAGATTATTAACATCAACAACAGAATTAACATGATATAAATCATCTCCTCGTCTAATACGACGAAGAAGTGCCTCAGAAGATACCCTATATCTTCCAGGATTTCTTCCAAATGCCTTATATGCTAAACGGCTGCCTCTTACACCCACAATTTCATTCCATTGTTTTTCTGCAATTTCTTTTTTCACCACAGGTATAACTTCTGTATTCATATATGTCCAAAACTCATCGTTTGAACTTTCTACATTTGTTTTAAAACGAAGTAACCCCAATCTTATCTCAGGATAAACGTTATATAATTTTTGATCAATCATAACATCATATTTCATAAAAACTCTCCATTTTCTCTATGTATTTTTTGATAATTATTTTATCAAAAACCATTATCAGTTACAATGTATTCAATTCCAATTAACTGCTTGTAAATATTTATCGTTTTGTATTTTTTAATCATTTAATAATTTTTCAAAACTTTTTTTGTTTAATAAAATGTGTGAAACATATTTTCCATTTTTAAAAATTGCCCAATTATTAAAGATACATGGCATATTTTTTGCTTTTTCCAACGTATCAACTTTGATAAAATCAACTTGTATATTGTAATCCTTGATATATTCTTTAATTTCCCGTATTCCATTTAACGTAAAAGGACATTGTGGTGAATAATATATTGTTATATACTTTGAATCTATTGTCATTTGTTTTGCATTTTTACAAAAAGAAGGTTTTTGATGTTGAAAAGAGAATGCCAATAATTCGTAATCTTCTATTTGATCAACAACTTCAAAGCCATATTTTAAAAAGAATCTTTTATCCGCTAAGAAAGATTTCTTCTTTTTAGAAGACAATACACAAACACCTTGTTTTCCTTTTATCTTGGCATCATTAATAACATATTCTAGTAACTGTTTCCCATAGCCTTGTCCTTTAAATCTTCCTGAAACCCATAAACAATAAATATAAAGAAAATCATTTCCTTCAATAGGAACCCAAGCTTTTTCTAAAGGTGCATATTCAATAAAAACTTTTCCTTGAACATTGAGTTTTCTAAAAATATGTCCTTCCTCTATCCTCTTTTTTAACCATTTCTTTTTATCAAAAACACCTTCTTGATGTTTTTTATCACTTATAGCACAACAAATATGTTCTTGTTCGATATTATCTAAAGTTATATTTATGAATTCTTCCATCTACTTTTCCTCCATATTTTTCACACCGTTGATTAAAACATCTAGTGAAAAATCAAAACTTTCTTGAACAGAAAGAGGATATCCAAAAGCTTGGTGATTTACAAGTAAAATATAGCCTTCTAAAAAGCCTCTAAGTGTCCTGATAAAATGATTAATTGTTTCATTACTTAAATTCTGTTTTCTAAGTATTTTAAAAAGAACATCAAAAGTATTTTGTGTTGCTAGATTTTCATCTTCTCCCATATATTTATTGTACCAAAGCATTGCTTCAAAAATACCTTTATTCTCTGTTGCATAATCATAAAAGGCATGTGCCATACATTTAATAGCTTCATAACCACTTTCACCAACAATGGAAAGAATCATTTTCTCTTCTAATTGTTTCCATCCATAGAGACTAATTTTATTTTTTAAATCTTCTAAACTAGAAATATGGTTATATAAAGATGGTGATTTGATTTTTAATTTAGTAGCCACTTTCTTTAAAGTTAAATTTTCTAACCCATCTTGATTAATAATTTCTATCGCTGTTTCTATAATTTTTATTTCATTCATAGCATTCTCCTAAACTAATCATATTAGTCTAGGCAATATTTAAACAAAAAAGATACCTATTTTCATAAGTACCTTATCATTTAAATACAAACGCATTTGTTTACATTTTTACAATTTTTCTAATCGTATTAGCTGTTCTAATTGTTAGTTTTTTACTAACATTTGTATTTGCCGTTTTTGACCACCAGTTTGTCTTTTGATAATCTTTTCGACTAAATGACCAAAAAATAACATCTTTATAATTTTGAATTTTTTCTAATCCTTCTTTAGCTTCACCAATTTCCTCAAAAACTTCTTTAAAAGTGATTGGGGGCATCATGAATATTAGATTATCATAAATTGCTTTATCATCACTGCCCCACCAAGTAGGTGCATGTTCTAAAATATCTTTTAGCCTTTCTTGTTCTAAAACAAAAATAGGTATTTTAAAATCATAGTTTTTCTTTAACATCTCTTCAATTTGTTTTGTAATCTCTTCAGTATTTTCTTCTCGACTTGAAAAAATAACATTTCCACTATTTAAATAAGTTTTAACATTTTCAAACATTAAATTTTCAAATTCTTTTTTTAACTCCACCATCACTACTTTATTTTTACCACTGATGTTAATTCCTCTAAGTAAAGCAATATATCTTTTCATCTAAAAAAGCCACCTCGTTTCTTACAACCCTATTTTAAAATACACAAGCACAGCTATTGAATCTTATAATGTGCCATCTAAATCAAAAATAATAATCTTTTTCATATTTTATTTCTTCAATTCCATCCTTTTTTATAAATAATTACCAAATCCAAATCATAATTAATGCACTAAGAACACCCACAACAGCAAATACAGGAATCATCGGTATACAGACTTTTACATGAAACCATTTTTGATGATATTCTTTATCCATATGTTCTGTACCTGGAAGTCTAATTCTTTTAATATTTGCGAATAAGACCCAATCAAGAAAAAAAGTATCCCAAGCAAATAATGCAATTGCATAAGTATACGTTAATAACAATCCTTGAATAAATGTTTTTGCTCCTGCCAGATGTAGCATCCACGCAAATAAAAACATAAAAACAATAAGCGCAACAACTTTCTTAATGATCATCATCGTTGTTAATTTTTCTTTCTCTGCTTCTTTATTTTGACTTTTATAATAAACCTCTTGTATTTCTGGAGGATAATCACTAATAAACGTTACTGGATTCATTAAAAGTAAACCAATCACTAAAAACGCAAATACTAAAAACATAATTAAAAGTTCTACGACTATTACTGTCACATTCATGATCAATCCCCCTATGCAAAATATTTTATATAACTTTTTAACTTATATTATCGATACACCACTTCAAATTCTTCTAAGACACAGTTACAGCTTTCATCAAAATTTAGTCCTGCCACTTCATAATCTGCGGCAAACGTGCGGAAATGAACTTCTCTCCATTTTTCTAAACTGCGATCATCTTCACCTTCTTGATAGGCATGTGTAGCACTTACCTGCCAAAAAGGGACAACAGATACTTTTGTATCACGAATAATGCATGCCGCTTCATCATTGTCAAAAAGAATAACACTATAGGTGCCTTTTTGAGGTAATTCTTCGCCATTTATTTCATAAGATAATTTTGTGCTTGATGTCGCCTTCTTTATACCTTCAAGTACCAAGTTAGCAAGTTCATCAGCAAAAATGCCACCATCACAAAATTTCCATAGATCATGTCTTGTATTTATATCCGTATTTGTTATAAGGCAATACTCTTGCCACATCTTTTCTCCTGTCATAAATTGGTTCCTTTCCTATAAATTCATTTTTAAAACAAACTCAACTTGAAACCTATAGTCTACTTAATTTTTAATTTTTCAAAATAATATCGTGGTTTTCTAATACTTTTCTTTCCATATTCAATGGCTTCTTGTGGACAATAACAAATACAAGCCATACAATGGGTACATTCTTTATTCCAAACTGGTTTTCCATCAATAAGTTGAATATTGTTCATGGGGCATTTCTTAACACATTGATTGCATCCAATACATGTATCATTTACTTTAAAAGCATCATCCTTAACAAAGAAATGATAAAAAAGAGGATTAACAAGGCTACTCATAAAGCAATCATAAAGATTATGACGTGGTTTCAAAAAAGCTTTTCCTTCTCTAATATATTTAATCGTTTCTTTAATATCTCCTTTGGCTTTTTCGACAATTTCTTTGGCCTCTTCTAGTTGTGGAGCATTAAACAGCGCAATATAGTTTTCTGGCATGATGATTTGTTTTGTTCCCATATAAGTTAAGTGCTTTTCATTTGCGATAATAGCGTTATACTTCGTTGCATTCCCTATTTCACTACCGCAATCCATAACAAACCATATACGTTTTGCACCAACTAATTCTGTTTTATATAGCCAATTGGAAACAATTCGTGGAATACGCCATGCATAAGTGGGAACAACAAGTATAATATCCTCTCCTGTTTCAATTGGTGAATAATTATTTGTTTTTATTTTTACATTTAAATCAACGATTATATCTTGTAAATCATCAGCAATTCTTTGTGTTATATAGCGACTATTTCCTGTGCCTGAATAACAAAAAATCATTTTGTTAAACACCTCCTCTATTTTCAATCTTAGATCTTATTTTTAAAATTCTTTAACGTTTAATATAATTTTAGCACAAAAAAGGAAAAGCTAAAAAACTTAATGTCCTTTATGCTTTTCCTTTTTCTTTTGCTGTTTCAAAGCAAACAAACGCATTTTATCTAATTCTTTTTGCTTTTTACTTTGTAATAGGTGCTCTTGTTTGTTTTGATCATGTTGTAATTTTAATGCTTGTTGAGATTTTGTTCCAATACCATGCAATTGGACTTGCTTTCTAGCATCACGTTGTCTTTTTTTATAGCTTTTCTGTTTTTCAATTACAACATTTTCAACAGCCGGACCAAAGTTTAATCGATTATATTTTCTTAAAATAAAATCCCTTATTTCATAATCTTTAGGTTCTTTATAAAATGTTATTTTGGATACAGTTAATTTTCTATCTTCATTACACTCTATAATACCAACCCAAAAAGGATCTTCAAAAAATACGGTTAAGATACAACTTGTCTTGTCCATAGTTACCCTCCTTTATATAAATAAGCAAAGAATGGACAACCCGGAGGGGCAGGTTACTTACCTATTAAAATAGACGGCTGGGCTACCTACCAGCTCTAGTACAATTTGTACATTGCGTTTTTATCTTTACAATCCCATTTTATCATCTTTTAATTATTTTTCTACTACACAATAACAAACCCCATCTGGTGCTTTTATAGGGTCATCTTTATAGTATGCATTATAGTTAGAAATATATTTTTCTGTTATTGTTTGATGATCTTCATATTGAATGATTGTAAGATGACATTGATTGAGTATCTCTTTAAGTTCAGAAAAACTGTATTTTGCTTTCATTGATTCATTTGCTTCTTCTGCCAACATTTCATTGACCTTTGTTTCTTTGCTTTCTTGAACACTTGGATAATCAAAAACAAGACGACTTCCTTTTAAGAGATGTCTAGATAATTGTTCTAACATCTTTTTAAATTCATCTTTTGTAAGATAATAGCTTAGCCCTAACATACTACTGATTGAAAGTTGGTCTTCTTGATAATTACTTTGTAATAAATCATTGATCCAGTTTTCTTGACTTAAATCAATTGGTAAGAATTGAATATTTTCAATATCAACATCTTTACATCTTTGCCTTTTATCTTCAATCACTTCTTTTTTATCAATCTCAAAAACATGCATTTGATTTTGATAATAATATGCAAACGAATCATAACCCGATGCAAAATCTAAATACTGTTGACATCCCTTTTCTTTCATTTTTTCGATTGCTTCTTTACAAAAAGCACTTCTTACTAAAACAGATGGTGATAACTGATGATCAACAATCCATTTTAGCGCTTCTTCTTTACTTCCTTTAAATGTGGGATTAAAAAATGAAATGCCTTGTGACATATTTAAACCAATCATTTCATATTCTTTTTCTGTAATTAATTTTGTTGAAAGAGGATCATCAAAAATCTTAATTTCCTTATTTTTTTGATGATACGCTCTTGAAAATAAACTTACTAGTGCTGTCATATTTTGTTCCATAAAATTACCTGTTATGAAGTGACCCTTGTCAAGACGCAAATAAACATTTCATAATATTC